>JAEEKN010000272.1 GCA_016282435.1 Lachnospiraceae bacterium
AGGCTTGTCACCGAATCTCAAGTGAGAAATGGTGATACCGCCTGTCTTCTTTGAGTCATACTGGAAGTATGCCTGGATATATTTATCGGTATGGTCACCGATGATCTTTGTCGAATCCTTGTTTGCACCAACAGTACCGTCACCGCCGATACCCCAGAACTTACACTCAACGGTACCCTTTGCGGATGTGATAGGTGCGGGCTTCTCCTCGGGAAGTGAAAGGTTGGTAACGTCATCTACGATACCGATTGTAAATCTCTTCTTAGGATTTGCCTTCTTTAACTCCTTGTAAATAGCGAATACTGACGAAGGAGGAGTATCCTTTGAACCAAGTCCGTAACGTCCGCCTGCAAGAGTGATGTCTGAAAGACCAGCCTCAAGGAGTGTGGTTGCAACGTCAAGGTAAAGGGGCTCACCGAGTGAACCGGGCTCTTTTGTTCTGTCAAGTACTGCGATCTTCTTAACGGTCTTAGGAAGAACCTTTAAGAATGCCTTTGAAACCCAAGGTCTGTAAAGTCTTACCTTGATAAGACCAACCTTCTGCTTCTTAGCTGTTAAGTAATCTATAACTTCTTCTGCAACGTCACAGATAGAACCCATAGCTACGATAACTCTGTCTGCATCGGGAGCACCATAGTAGTTGAAGAGGTCATACTTTGTACCAAGCTTCTTGTTAACCATCTTCATGTACTTTGATACTACTGCGGGAAGTGCCTCGTATACAGGGTTACATGCCTCACGATGCTGGAAGAATACGTCACCGTTTTCATGTGAACCACGCATAGCGGGCTTCTCAGGATTAAGTGCATGAGCTCTGAAAGCTTCTACTGCTTCCATATTGAGCATATCCTTAAGATCTGCATAATCCCATGTTTCGATCTTCTGGATTTCATGTGATGTACGGAAACCATCGAAGAAGTTAAGGAAAGGTACCTTACCCTCAATAGCTGAAAGATGTGCTACTGCTGAAAGGTCCATAACTTCCTGGGGATTGGTCTCAGCGAGCATAGCGAAACCGGTCTGACGGCAAGCATAAACGTCGCTGTGATCACCAAAGATGTTAAGTGACTGTGTAGCTACTGTACGAGCTGATACGTCGAATACGCAGGGAAGCTGCTCTCCGGCTATCTTGTACATATTAGGGATCATAAGAAGTAATCCCTGTGATGCTGTAAATGTAGTAGTGATTGCACCTGCTGCAAGTGAACCATGTACGGTACCTGCTGCACCAGCCTCTGACTGCATCTCAACAACCTTAACCTGGTTGCCGAATACATTCTTACGACCTGCTGCTGACCACTGGTCAACCTGGTCTGCCATAGGGCTGGAAGGTGTGATGGGGTAAATAGCGGCAACATCTGTAAACGCATAGGCTACGTGTGCTGCAGCTGTATTACCGTCCATTGATAATTTTGCTCTTTTGGACATATGAGACCTCCTTAAATTTTGGGGCGTGCAAAAAATCCGCCCAATTAGTTTTATTTTATCATTACTTCTCAAAAAAAGCAATTACTTTTTACAGGTTTCCTATAAAAAAAGTATAAAATCAGCTTAAAAGCATAATAATCTCATCATAATCAAATCTTTCTTCCGCTTTTTTGAGTTTTTTGAACAGTTCCCTGTCCTTATCCGGGATCCTGTAATCTTCCATCTCCTCGAATATACTTTCAAGTGTATTGCAGTCCATATCCGTAGCAGCTTTACGTATGCTTTCATAAACCACGCTCAGCAAGGTGTCATCTGCGAGCGGCATACCGGCATAAGGATCTCCTGCTTTCTTAAATGCTCTGTTGAGTATGGTTTTTATATATCTGCACCGGTCTATAAACTCATCGTGATGTGCATTTATATATGTAGTATCAAATTCTTTACCTGCATTTTCGAGTTTCTGAGCTTCTTCGGACAGTTCTGTCGCTCCGATGGTTTTCAGAGAGCTTTTAACCGCATGAACCCTCGTGGTATACTCGGACAGATTACCGTTTTTAAAACATTCATTAAGATTATAAATCCAGTCATCCGCAAAATCGTAACATATTTTAAGTATAGGGATATATGCATCGGGAGAACCGCTGATCTGCAGGCCTTTTTCCACATCTATCATGTCCTGATCCTTTAGTGCTTCAAGTTCTGCATGAACCATCGGATCCACAACGTCTTCGGGCACATCGTTTTTGTTTACCATCTTTATCTTTTCCTTTGGAAGGAATTTGATCAGCATTTCTTCAAGTTTTTCCGAATCAATGGGTTTAGTCAGATAGTCGTCAAAACCTTTATCTATATACTGCTCCTTCGCACCCGAAATAGCATTTGCCGTAACACATATAACAGGAGTTTTTGTATTCGGTGAATTCTGATCGGATCTTATCTCATGCATTGTTTCTATACCGTCCTTGCCCGGCATCATATGATCCATCAGTATCACGTCATAGTTATTCTTTGCAGCAAGTCTTATACTTTCATCCCCGTTTTCAGCCGTGTCTATATTAATCTCGGTATCTTTAAGCAGACTCTTGATAACCATGATATTTAAAGGATTATCATCAACCGCAAGTATATATGCATCTTTTGCCACCAGTCTTTCTTTATATCTGCTGTGACATTCCTGAAGATCTCTGAACCTTTCTTCGTAATCTCCCAGGGGATCCCAGTTCATTACCTTCTGTTTCAGCATAAAACTGAAAGTAGATCCCTTACCGTATTCGCTCTTTACGCACAAAGACGATCCCATCATTTCGAGAAGGCTTCTCGTGATGGTCATGCCAAGTCCTGTTCCCTCTATATTTCTGTTACGTTTTTCTTCGATACGCTCAAATTCTATAAACAGTCTCTTGATATCTTCTTCTTTAATTCCTATACCCGTATCTTTTATAGCGACCTTAAGCATTATGTAATCAGGTTCATTATAGATTTTTTCATAACCGACAGTAAAAGTAACTCCGCCTTTTTTGGTATATTTAACCGCGTTGGTCAGAATATTTGTGATAATCTGTTTAATGCGGACCTCATCACCGTTCAGTTTTACAGGCAGATTCTTATCAAAGTCAAGATTTAGTTCCAGACCCTTGTCATCCGCACGCGACGATATCATAACTACCAGGTCGTTCAGAACGGAAGCCAGGTCATAATTCACAGGATTTATCTCAATCTTGCGTGCTTCTATCTTTGAAAAATCAAGGATGTCATTTATCAGACCCATTAAAGTCTTTCCGGCATTTTTAATATTCTCGGAATAATTCAGCACTTCCTTATCGTCCGATTCACGCAATATCATCTCATTCATACCCAGAATGGCATTTATAGGAGTCCTTATCTCATGGGACATATTGGACAGGAATGCTGATTTTGCTTCACTGGCTGCGGTAGCCTTTTCGGAAATTATTGCCATTTCGTATGCTTCCCGGCTCTTTCTGTCCGACTGCATCAGGAAGAATGACATAACACCTATGATAAGGATTGCAGAAAGAATTGATATAAACAGAGGGATGCGCAGATTCTGATATTCCTCCGTCGCATCAATGATGGTAACGCACATCCACCCGTACATCAGAGGCTCTCCGTATACCAGATATTTTCCGCCCATATAATCAAGATAAAAGAAATTACCGGTTGATTCCCGTCTCGCTTCAGCTATCTTTTTCCCGAGAGGATTTGATTCGTCACTGTAATCGGTGCCTACCAGGCTCCGGTCAGAATGAGCCACCACCACCTGCTTTGCATTTATGATAAATTCGGCAAATATTCCTTTCTCCTCTACATGTTCCTGCATGATATTCTGGAGTTCGTCTATCGCCAGATCGAGCGCTACAACACTTTCTCCGTCACTTAATGCTCTAGCTACAGAGATCATGGATTTTCCTGAATACTCATCGATATAAGGTTCTACCAGAACCAGTTCTCCTTTTGCCGCTATGGCTGATTTATACCATTCGCGCTCTGTAGGATCATATCCTTCACCGGGATCCCAGCCTGCTCCATCCAGATATTCCCCGTAAAAATATCCGTAAAGCCCTGTGGAATCAGGGATAAGCGATGTCTTGATAGCTTGCGTAAGTCCCTTAAGGTATCCCAAAAGTTCGGGCTTGGACGCTTTTCTTTCCACCATGGAATCCATCATAAATCCGCACATTCTGATAAAACCGAAACTCGAAGAAATATGTGAGTTTACCTGATTCGTAGATTCTATAGCATTGACTTTACCTGATTTTAAAATGTTATCTTCTGTTTCGTAATACAGCTTAAAATAGTACACCAGCACTATCGACAGAAAGAATACCACAGTAAAAATAAATATTATAAGTCTTACACCGATAGATTTTTTTTCTTTGTTCTTTAAGGCATTATCCATAGGCAGCCTCCGTATCAATGGCGTTCACTCATTAAATGTCAAAAGTTTTCATTTCATCTTTTTTCATGTCAACATCAAATGTTTTATTCAGGTATTTAATTATAGTTTTCAGGTCTTTCTTTGCACTTATCTTAAACGATACCGCTTTTCCTTCTTTCCATTCAAGTTCCAGTTCTGCTCCACCCTGTATACATATTCCTTTTACATTTCCGTTTTTCCAGCTTACAGGAAGCGCAGGCAAAAGAACAGTTCTTTCTTCATTGCTTTGAACAAGCATCTCGGCCACTGCGGCACATCCTCCAAAGTTTCCGTCTATCTGGAACGGAGGATGGTTATCAAAAAGATTCGGAAGTGTGGATTTTATGAGAAGTAGTTCATAATTTTCATAGGCTTTTTCAGCATCCCACAGTTTGGCATAGTTATTTATGATCCATGCTCTGCTCCAGCCTGTATGTCCTCCTCCGTTCGAAAGCCTTCTCTCCAGGGTCTTTGCTGCTGCGCGAGCGAGTTCCGGAGTTCCGTCAGGCGTTATCTGTCCCGAAGGATGAAGTCCGTACAGATGGGATATATGCCTGTGACCGGGTTCATCCTCATCATAGTCTTCTATCCATTCCATTATCTGGCCGTGTTTTCCGATGCGATCGGGCTTAATTTTGGAAAGTGCATCTTTTATTTTACGGTTCAGTTCATCATCCACATTCAGGATTTCAGCCGCTTTTATACACTGTGAAAACAGATCACGTAGAATCTGATTATCCATGGTTACACCTATTCCGTTTGCGCCCTTTTCTCCATTCGGCAGGATATATGTATTTTCCGGCGATACCGACGGACATGTTACCAGATACCCGTCGTGTTCTATCAGGAAATCAAGGAAAAATTCAGCCGCTTCTCTCATTATAGGGAATGAATCCTTTAAGAATTCCGTATCCCCTGTATACAGGTAGTGTTTCCACTGGTGAGTACAGAGCCATGCCGCTCCCATAACCCAGTACGAACCGGGTATCCACTGATCCTGCACCGCACAGTCGCCCCATATATCAGTATTATGATGTGCAACAAATCCTCTGCAGCCGTACATCTTTTCAGCAGTAACCCTTCCGTTAGGAAGCATACGTTTTATATGATCGAACAGCGGCATATGAAGTTCTGAAAGGTTGCAGCTCTCGGCAGGCCAGTAGTTCATCTCGGTGTTAATGTTGATAGTGAATTTGCTGCCCCATGCTGACTGATAATCCTTACACCAGATACCCTGAAGATTTAACGGAAGCGTTCCCTCACGGCTTCCCGATATCATGAGATATCTGCCGAAGTTAAAATACAGGATATCAAGGCCCGTATCATATATATCGATGTCAGGATTTTCCATCCTTTTTTTGAGGTTCATCAGCCTATCATCGGTAGGAATATCCTCAAATCTGTCAGAACCTTCTATGTTGAGAGCCACTCTGTCATAGAACTTTCTATAATCTTTTATATGTCTTTCCTTCAATTCTTCATATGAGTATTCAAATGCTTTATTGAAAATCTCTCCGCATTCTTTCTCAATATCTTTCATTCTGAAAGAAGTTCCCGCAGTAAGCAGCAGAACCACTTCTTTCGCATCCCGTACTCCAAAAGAAGCACCTATGATCTGAACACAGCCGCCCTTTGTCAAAGCCCTTACCTCAAAACCATAGTCCACACCGTCTCCGCCTGTATTTCCGAGGCATATCAGTCCATGGGACTTCTGTGATCCGGCGTCCGTATATTTCCATCCGTTTAATTCGTATTTATCTTCGTTCCCTTCGGAGCCGTCTTTTCTGTTACCTACGCAGTTTACATCCCCGGTTTTTTTAATAATAGTTTCATACGGTTCCCTGGATATATCACAGTCAAAGCTTATGCCTGCATTATCATTTTTGTCATCGACAGAAATCTTTAGAACCAGACAGTCATCCACAGCACTGATAAATGCTTCTCTGTTATATACGGTTTCACCTATCCTGTATCTGCATCTGTATACAGCATTTGCAATATCGAGTTCTCTTGAGTATTCATCAGCCTCCCAGGCATGCTTCATATAAATGCGAAGATCTCCTAATGTCTGATAAGGATGCTCGGACTTTGGAACTCCCGACAGAGAAGCCAGCATCAGTTCTTCTGCTTTTGCTATCTGACCGTTCTTTAAGTATTCTCTTATTATAGGAAGAGCTTTTTTTGCATCTGGATTATTCCTGTCCCTAAACCCTCCAAACCAGCAGCTGTCCTCGTTCAGCTGAAAATATTCACATCCGACGCCACCGTGTGCCATAGCTCCTATTCTTCCGTTGCCTAAAGGCAGAGCCTCCTCCCACCTTGATGCGGGTTTTGTATAAAATAATCTGTCGTGCATATCGTTCTCCCTTTTTTTGTTTTTCTCAATTGATGCCACGGATTGCTTTGTTACAAAGTAACTCTCGCAATCCTATAAACACCTCGAATCTCGCGATTTTTATATAAATCGCTTCTTCTCGGTGTTTGATCGGTCAAAAGTCTTAAAGCCTTATCAAACAAGTTTGAACGGCTTTTTGACTTTCTCCCTTGGCATCATTATAATAGTTTTTATATTTTCAGTCAATAATAAAGGACGCCCCGCAGACGTCCTTTTCATTAAAAAACTATTAAATCACCAGTTCAATGATGAACACCGTAACACTTGCGGCAACAGCCACTATTATAAGTCCCTTGCCCTTTAATGCTAAAAATATGGCCACCAGAACACCAGCTATAGCTGAAAAGATGGATGATGTACTGTAAAACACACCCGGAAAAGTCATCGCCATGAGGCACGCATAAGGAACATAATACAAAAACGAACCCACAAATCTGCTTTTTATTTTTCCCCTGATCAAAGTGAGAGGAAGCATACGTATCAGATATGTCACCACCGCCATGACCAAAATATAAATATATACGTTCATATCAATTATCTTTCTTCAGTTTTACTTTATAGGGAACAATACCGCTCCCACCGCGGCTGCAACCACGGTACATATGATGATCGAGATTCCGGCACTTATCTCATTCAGGCCCGGTATATAATAAAACAGGCAGCTTAAGGCAACAGCTATCAGAGCCACTATCAGAACCGGTCTTTTTTTCTTTGCCTCGGGAATCACGATAGCTATAAACATTCCGTACAGCATAACATTCATGGCTATGCTGACATTTGCCGGCATGATATTTCCGGCTACAGCACCGAGAAAAGTTCCAAGTGTCCATCCCACTATCGGCAGGCTCTGTAGTCCTACCATATATTTGAATGTAAGGCTTTTTTGATGGTTCATGGCAACAGCGAATATCTCATCGGTATTTCCAAAAGCTATCACCAGCTTTTTCCAGAACGTCACTTTTTCATCAAGTTTTTGTGACAGGCTCAGGCTCATCAGGGAATATCTGAGATTGATAATGAGCTGTGTCAGTATCATCTCCGCTATCGTCCCGCCCACTGCTATGACACGTATACCTGCAAATTCGCCGGCACTGGTGAGATTTGTAAGGCTCATCACAGTTCCTTGTACAGGAGTCATACCTGAAACCACCATAGTGATCCCCAGACTAAAGCTTACAGCAAAATATCCTAGAGCAATGGGTATTCCGTCTTTAAGTCCTAAGTGAAAATTCATATTTTCTTCTTTTACTTTTTTCATTTAATGTTTTTTAAGTCGATGCAACCTCGAAAACGCCATCTGCGTCTTAGAGGTTGCAAAACTATGCTCCGCATCTTAGTTTTGTTATAAAGCGTTATCGATAATTTCCGCTTTTCTTCTATATTCTTTTATAAGTGCGGGATGCTTATATCCTACACTTTCACCGTCTCCTGCTTTTGAATCAGTTTCAAGAGCCAGCGCTAGTTCAAATACTTTCCTGTCACCCACTGTCTTTGCCACGCTCTTTAACGCATGAACCTTTATCGAATAAAGAGACAGATCCGATGAACCCAGTGCATTTTCAAGTTCACCTATTCTTTCATCCATACTCGATACATAATCCGACAGCATTTCTCTGTAAAAATCTGGATCTCCCGCACAATAATTCAGTCCATCCGAAGTACTGATACCGTTTTCTTCAAGAATACCGAATGTATCTTTTTCTTTTGTGTCACCTGAAGATTCTTCATCCCCGTTCTGTGGTTCAAATTCCAGAATTTCATCATCCCCATCTCCGTTTTCGGGACCGAATTCGAGTATTTCATCTTCTCCCATACTTACATTTGAAGCAGAATCCGAATTTCTGTTATCGAGCTCATTTTCACCTTCCGGCATAAACTCTATGATTTCAAGATCATCGTTATTTTCCGTAACGTTCTTGTTTTCTTCCGGGCCAGCCTGCGTGGTTGTAGCATTTTTCAACAGATCATGTCTTCTCTGCATGTGCCTTCTGTCTTCATGTCTTCTTTCCTCAGGCTTTCCGTCTACTATCTTCCTTTTTTCGTTTTTCTTAGCTTCTTCTCTCTTTATATCTTCCTTACTCATATATGATACTATTTCCTGAGGCAGATATTTAGCGAGAACTTCTTCAAGAGCTTTTACTTCTACAGGCTTTGACAGATAATCATCAAATCCTGCTTCCAAGTACGACTCTCTGGCTCCTACTACAGCATTTGCGGTCAATGCCACTACAGTTGTTCCTTCCGGAATCAGCTTACCCTGCTTTGCTGCAGCTAAAGTCTCTATACCGTCCATCTCGGGCATCATATGATCGAGCAGTACAATATCATAGTTATACTCGGACAGTTTTTCCAGAGCTTTGCTTCCCGAGTCTACCATATCAGGCTTTATACCGTTCAGCTTCAAGAGGTTCTTTATAACCTTTAGATTCATCTCGTTATCATCCACTACCAGTATATTGGCTTCGGGAGCATATAGATAATTGGTCTCTGTACTTTGTTCAGCTATAGCTTTTGCTTTCTGCTTAAAATCACCGATAGGAGTTCCGTCAGTGATCATCTGATCTACAACAAATGAGAATTCAGATCCTTTTCCGTATTCACTCTGAACTTCAAGCTTTGAACCCATCATCTCAAGTAGCCTGATAACGATGGACATTCCAAGTCCTGTTCCCTCTATAGCCCTGTTTCTGGTCTCTTCGAGTCTGGTGAACGATTCGAACATCTTTCCGAGGTCTTCCTGCTTAATGCCGATACCCGTATCTTTTACTTTTACAGATAATTTAAAGATATTTTCATTCCTTGTTTCACCGGCTATATCCAGAGTAACTCTTCCCTTATTGGTATATTTCACAGCATTTGTAAGGAGGTTTACAGCTACCTGAGCCACACGTACATCATCTCCGTACAGACCCGACGGAATATTTTCATCAATATGTGTCTCAAATATCAGGCCCTTATCTTCTGCTCTCTGGGACACCGAATTGATCAGTGTTTCTATCATGGTCGATGTATCATACTTTACGGGAATGATCTCCATCTTACCTTCTTCTATCTTTGAGAAGTCAAGTATAGAGTTGATAAGGCTCAGAAGGTTTCGTCCTGCCGACTGGATATTTACGGCATATTCCTTTATAGATTCATCATTCGACTCGCGAAGCACCATCTCATTCATACCCAGAACAGCATTTATAGGAGTTCTGATTTCATGGGACATCTGTGCCAGGAATCTGGACTTCGCCTTACCTGCGGATACCGCTGTTTCAGCAGCTTCAACCAGACGTTTGTTTGCTTCCTCCTGCCATTTTATAAACTTACTGATCATAGCTACGACAGCTATAATACTCATCACAAGCATTACCAAGAATATTATAACCATGATGATTACAGTACCGTATACACTCCACCAGCGCTGAACAACCATAACCGTAAATCCTGACATTTCACTTTTTTCAGAATAACATGATACGAAGCTCATGTCAAAATCCTTCATACCGAATATGTCACCGTCATGATAGGCTGAAGCATAGATGGTATCCTCTATATTCACACAGGTCTCGGTACTCATCTCATAATCTTTGTTAGGATGGTTCAGGATATTTCCTTCAGGGTCTATCAGGAACGCATAACCTTCGTTCGTATAACTGTCATCCAATACGTCTATCAGTTTGTCAACATAACAGTCTATAGCAAATATGCCCAGGAATTCACCGTCTTTTGAATATACGATTCTTGAAAATGTGATACAGTACAGACCTGTCTGTGCATCATAATAAGGCGATGAAATACTGTATCCGTTACCGGAACGTTCAGTATCCAGATACCATTGACGCTGTTCAACCCGGTAATCAGGCTCCGGAACCCATCCGTTGTTCATGATGACCTGATGCTCTTTATAAGGATTTGCCATATAACATGCCGACATCTCCGAATAATTCTTTCCTATATCATCGAGCCACTGAACTGCCGAATCATAATCATCGAGTATGGAAGGATTTGCAGCTATAACATCGGTAAACATTCTCAGAATACTCTGATGCTGAAGCATCCACTGTGTAACTTCCGAATTGTACTTATCTGCTTCTTTACTGATATTGGTTCTGCCCCATTTTGTAGTAGTCGTAAGACATAGTATCAGACCTGCGATAAGAGTCACAGCCAGAATTCCTACGATACCGTTTCTTATATATTTACTCGAGAATGTACTCTTCTTTTCTTCTTTCTTCTTATTCTGCTTTGATATTTCTTCAGCCTCGGATTTTAAGATGCCTGAATATGAGAACAGGTCATCCATCATCTCCTTAAGCTTCAATCCTGACTCTCTGATATCTCTGAGTGAATCTGCAGCACTTCGTTCCTCTTCGCGTAACATGATCTCACTGGTCTTTACGATATTGTTCACAGGACTCATAAAGTCTTCAGAAAGTCCCGAGATAAAGGTCTCGGTAGCTGCCAGAGTGTTTTCGGCTTTATCCTGATTGTTCAGACTTACCATATAGAATACTATGATAACTGCCACCATCAGAAGATCGATAGCACCCAGCATTATCATCTGTCTGTAGATATCGGCATAGAATGTCTCGTAATCTACGATAAGTATCATCTGCCAGCCGTTACTGGTCTCATTACTGAAAATAATCCTGTTCTTTCCGGCTATCTTTGAAGTAAAACTACCGTGTTCATTGGAAGCTTTTACTCTGTCAAAAATTTCCACAAACTCAGGCAAAGCTTCAGATATATTTACACCTTGAAACTTCAAATCGGAAGAACCTATGATAGTACCCTCTTCGGTAACTATAAGCGCGGTCTGATCTTCATACTCACTCATCATGGCTATGATATCCTGAACTCTGGAGAAAGTGTAGTCCATAGCGCAGACGGTCTGTCCGTCGGACAAAAGATCCGACAGGGTAAAGCAGAGTTCACCTGTGGCAGCATCTATATAGGGTTCTGATATATATATTTCTCCTGCATTCTGTGAAGCTCCGAGATACCATACACGTTCAGTCGCATGATATTCCGCGGGCATGTCAAAATCGGGGATTATAGTCCATTCCTTTGATGAAGCGTAAACATTAAAACAGTTTCCGCCGGTCAGGTCAAAGTTATATCTTTTCTGATCACGAATATATTTTTCAAGTTCTCTTTGATTGGAAGTACCTATCAGCTGTTCCATACCCATCGAGAATCTGAGCAGGTTTCCTTCGGCATCAGACAAAGTCTCCTGGAGATTACCCTTTATATTATCAAGCTGTATGGTACCTATTTTTCCGGTCTGATCGGTTCCTGCATGGTATATAAGATTGATATTTATAGTAATAACAGTGATAAATATCAAGGCTATTACCAAAATAAAGTTTGTATTCAGCCTGCTTCCGTGACGTTTCACCTTCTCATTGTCCCTGTCCTCCAAAAGAAGCATGAATCCCAGGAATCCTATAGCTTCAAAGAAAAGTTCGACAGTGATGGACCATATGCACTGAATGATAATACCCATTATAGCGATGGATATGAGTATAAGTGTCGCCGAGCGGTCCATCTTGGTCAGTCTTTTTCTGTATTTTACAAAGATATAAACGCCAAAAAGAACGTAAAATGCGGCTATGGCATAGAGGACCCATATTAATTCACCACGGGTATAGTTTATCTCTTCATCTATATAGAAAATAAACCTGGTAAACGGATTTGTAAAGATCAGGACTTCCCCTGCAAAGAAAGGTGAGAGGAAAAGGAAGAAAAATCCATTGTTCTTTTCCTTGCCCACTTCGGTCATGTTTATGATATATAAGGTAAAAAGGAATGAAAGTATGGTATGGAATATAAAATATGTCTGATTTAAAACAACAAGAACAGTGGTATTCTGGGCACTCATATAATCCTCTAAGATAACCTCTGCCACTGATGCAACCGAAGAAATAATAAGTGTAACAAGAAGGGCCATGTACGTATAGTGCTGGTCTCTCAGTTTATTCCATATACCTACAGGCGCCGGAATGTATAATCTTTTTCTTTTCCTCAAACTGTCTATCAGACAGAACAAAGCCACAAATAATGCGGCTACTTCCAGGATTATTTCATTCATTTTGTTTACCTTGAGATTCTTATTATTGTTTTATATGTGATAGACTTCCTGATAAATATACAGCCTTACCCTGTCCCTGTATTCGGGTTTTGCCAGATAATATATAAAACTATCCACTACATTTCTTACGGCATGAGCGCGTCCGTCCACCTTAAAGTGCCTGAATCCGGCTTCTTTATACTTTCCGAATATCATATCAGTAGTGATAAATGAACGGTTCTCCATGATCTTATAGAACGAGCGGGCCGTAAATTTACACTCAGGGAAGTTGAGATTCGTAAACTCAAGCTGTGCATGGCCTATGGCATTATAATGTGCCTGGCGTCTCGGACAATGATCCTGGCAGTAATGATTTACTAGTACTTCTATCTTGTCCTTAGGCTCCAGTGAAAACAGCTCATCAGTATTATTGAGGGACGAATCAGTCACTACCAGATAATAGTCTTTATTAAGTTCCGCCCTTATGGCGTCGAGATTTTCGAGACACTTTGTGGTAGATGATATGAGCTTAAACGAAGGATACTTCTCCCTCACATAATTCTCTAGAGCCGGTGTATTTACTATGACCTCGTTCATACCGTTATCCGACAGTTCGAGTATCATATTGCAGTACAGATCGTTCAGATGTTTTTCTTCTATCAGAGGATTGGTAAAAGTGTACCTGACAGCTATGCCTCTGTCATTATACTGCTTTATCATCTTCGCAATGGTTTCACGGTGCTCAAGCCCCCAGATAACTCTTCCGCCGTTCCATATAGCTCCCGGGAAGCATCCGTAGACAGCGCCTATCCTTACATCATCATAAAACCACTCGGGTGCATGTTTCATGAGATCGTCCAGGAAATTTATAAGCACAGCATTATTATAAAAATCAGGTAAGTAAAAATTTAACATCATATCCTCCGAAAAATATATATTTGTCATTCCATATACTTAAAAAATTACAAAAATTTAAAATATTTAAAATCGAAATCACATCCGGGCAGGAACACAAATCCTACGGTGTTCTTGCCTTTTGCCCCATGAATATCAAAAGTTCTCTCCACATATTCATCGGAACCCGCAAATTCCAGAAGCTCGGTTTTTACTCCTTCTTCACCGTCAAACTTCAGATGTACCGAGTTATTCGCAAGCTTTGATCTGCCGCAGATCACTATCTTTTTAGCATCCCTTTCACCAAAATCCATTCCGTCGAATTCTATGGTCACGTTATTGCCTATACCGGTGATCGCATCGCCATCAGGGGTAAATGTATCTCCGTAAATCCTGCTGTTCTGGTTCAGATACAGCTTTTCAAAAGCTTTTACGGGAGCAGTAAAGCTAAATCCCTTAAAATGATATTTATCATCAGCGGTAAAATACAGATTTCTGATACCTGTTAACTTTTTGTTTAATTTATATGTTTCGGGCTGATATACATTCCATATCATCTTCTTCGAATATCTGCCGTCGCATAAAAGTTCGCTTCCCGGTTCTCCGGGTCTTCCGTCCCAAATTCCTATCTTGTATTCAGCATCATTCAGCGTAAAGATGGGAATGGTTATCTCATCAGAACCTATCTCTCCAAAGTCAACATTTTCAAATCCGAAGTAACTGTTTTCGCCTCTCGGTGTAGCGACACCTTTTTCATTACCGTTTCCTATATCGCCCATAGAGTCGGTATACAGTGATCCATACACAAATTCATAAGGATTGATAAACGCTTTCCCCAGTCCTTTTGCCGAGAACTCCAGAACCGATATAACCTTTGCGACTCTCTCCCCATTGTGACAGATGGCGCGGAGCCTGAATTCCCCGTCCCCTTTTGCTTTCAGTTTGCAAAAATGTCCGTCTTCGTTGGCTAAAGGTATAACTTCCACGATATTTGTTTCAACCGCTTTTTCATTTACCGCTACCCATTTGATTTCGGAATATGTTGAATTTTCAGGACAGAATTCGGCCTTTACCGTCATCTCCTTTAATTCAGGATTAAATTCTCTGGTTTTACTGTCTCCCTCGATGACGCTCAGTTTTATATTTCTGACCGGTATCTCATCTTTGTCACTGCTGTCTTCTCTTATGTTCCTGTCCATCAGGGCATCCGTATATGTTTGTCCGCAAACTTCCGGATCTGTTATTTCTATAAGTTTTTGAGCAGCTTTATCGAACTTAAACTTCTTCTTTACATCAGAAGTTATGATGCTTGAATACTCTCCTGTCTTTAGTCCGTTGGATTCTGCTTTCACTTTCAGCATTCCGGATCTTCCCGATGTGGAAACCGCTGCTAAAAGTTTTCCGGAGAATAAACGTCTCGAGCAGCACTTGTAATTATCATTATCCGTGCTGTCACCGTTGTCGAGTCCCATAAGTTCGCCGTTTTCTACAGATACTGTTACTCGTGAAGCATCATTTTCCACAGTATTCCCCGATGCATCTACAGTAGTTATCTCCAGGAATACAGTATCGCCCGATCTGTAATTCTCTTTTACGGATACTGCTACAGCATCTCCAAAGGATTTTACTTCCGAGACCGCCTCTACCTTACCACCCAGATATCCAAATGCCTTTAGAGAGCCTTTTGTATACGGAATATTCCAGGCAGGAGCGAGTACATTCCCTTTTATGTGGTCTATATCTTCGGTTCCTATCAGAGTATAGTTATCGTTCCCTTCGCTCCTAAAATACAATTCTATTTTTTCGCAGTTCGTAGCTACCCTGATGTCGATATTTTGTCCTTCATTAAAATCCCAGTAAGGGAATATATGAACAAACGGTTCTTTTTCAGGATCCGTCCAGCTTCCCTTAAGAATATAGTATGTATCCTTCGGAAATCCCGCTGTATCGAGCTGTCCGAAATAAGAATTCTTTGTATGATAAGGTGTGGGTTCTCCTATGTAGTCAAATCCTGTCCACAGAAACTGTCCCTGACTGAAGGTTCTGTCCCTGTCCATAGTGATCACGTATTCGGTATTGGGTGCGCCCCAGCTCGTAGAACAGTTACCGAGTGAAGAACACTGCTCGTCATCATCAGCCATAACCGACGCACTGAGAGGGAAATGGTATATACCTCTGCTCTGTATGGTTGAACAGGTCTCACTTCCGTAAATTTTCCAATCAGGATGATCTTTATGCTGCTCGTCGTACAGTCTCTCACCGTAGTTGTAGCCTGCCATTTTCAGAACATCGGCACAGCGTCTCGCACCTTCCCAGCCCATAAAGTTAGAAGCATGTGTGGCCGGTGCGTTAAAGGCATAATCATATCTTTCTACGGTCTGCTTCATATCGAGAGTGAGGGCCGGAGCTGTTTCATCAGCATGACAGTCATATATTTCGTTACCTATGCTCCACATGATAACAGAAGGATGATTCCTGTCACGCTTCACCCATGCCTTTATATCTTTTTTGTAGTTTTCTTCAAAAAAGCGGGCATAATCATACTCTGTCTTCGGTCTTCTCCACATATCAAATGCTTCGGAGTCCACCATGATACCCATCTCATCTGCGAGATCCATGAAAATCTTCGAAGGCATATTATGAGAAGTCCTGACCGCATTAACACCCATTTCTTTCAGGAATGCGAACTTTCTTCTCATGGCATCCTTGCTAAATGCCGCACCGAATAATCCCAGATCATGATGTTCACATACGCCGTTTATCTTTACATGTCTTCCGTTCAGGAAAAATCCGTCATCTGTAGTATATTCTATAGTTCTAAGTCCAAACCCCGTCTTTACGGAATCTGTGGTTTCACCTTTTACTTTAAGATCAACTCCCAGTTCATAGCTTTCGGAAGATGTTATATCCCACACTCTGCCGTTTTCTATGATAAATTCAGTTCTAAATGCTTTTTCACCGGATTCAAGAGTTATAAGTTCGGTTTTATTTTGTGAAAACACTGTTTCCTGAGAATCATCAACACTGTAAAGGTACTCAGGTATGTCATCAAAAGAAACATACCTGCATATACATTCCCCTGCATCGCTCTTTACAGTTTTATGTGTTATGGAGAATTCAAACCCGATATCATCCTTTATATTTTCAGGATCATCACCGGCGATCTCTATATCGGCAGTAACCTTCCATCTGCCCCTGTCACCGGTATTTTTAACGGATAAACATTCCGTATACACATATACTCCGTTTGAAGCGATGTGAAGGTCATTCACCTCTATAAAATGTACATCCCTGTATATACCTGCGCCGCTGTACCAGCGTGAATTCGGGGATTTATGCCTGATCTCGACCTTTATCTCGTTCTCACCGTTCTTTAACAGTCCGGTAATATCATACTCAAAAGGTGAATATCCGTATCTGTTTACACCGGCCTCGGAACCGTTCACATAAACAGTAGAGTCCATATAGACTCCGTCAAAGTTTATGTAATATCTCTTATTATCCTGTTTTTCCAGAGAAAAAATTTTTCTGTAATATCCTGTTCCGTCAGCGTACAGATTATTGCAGTCATATATCAGCCAGTCGTGAGGAAGCCTGACTTCTACAAATTTCTCCTCGTCCAAGCTTTCATTTATCCCTACGACCTGAAACTCCCAACCGTCATTAAACAGTTTTTCTATCCTTCCCATTTGCATACCCCCGAATCAAAGTTTTTGTTATTGTTTGTCATAATATTTCTTTCCGCCGCTCGGAAGGAAATATGTTCTGATGAACCCGTCTGTCGAAAGAATGACAAATTCATTTGTATCTTCCAGATAATAAACAAAGTCGCCGTCTTCCGCTTCTATCTTATGAAGCGCATTAGGATTGTTTATAACATCCGAAGCAGCTTTTTCGTATGCTTCGAGTGAATCAAATCCCATATCTTTTCCGTGTTTTTCATAATGCTGAAGAAGAAGCTTATAGTTGCGGAAGGTATATTTTATATATTCCACCGCATCCTTTACGGCATCCTTCATCTCGTTTACCGCATTGTCGATATCTTCTTCATTGATATTATCAAGTGCATCTTTTATCGTGTCCGTTGCATTATCGATATCTTCCTGAGTAATGTTTCCGATAGCGTCTTTTACTTCATCAAGAGCGTTATTCACATCATCTTTTGAAATATCTTTTATCGAATCATCCAGAGAATCCTTTATATCATTCCCGACATTTTTGAAAGCATCCATTACGCTGTCTTTTACTTTGTTCAGCTCATCATCAAAATTATCAGGTATATTGTCTTTTATATCATCTATGATGTCGCCGCCGTTATCCTTTATTTCACCGAACATCTCCTTGAAGCCGTCAACTATCTGGCCTGAGATCTCGTCTTTGTTCTCTTTCCAGTAGTCTTTAGCTGAATCGAGAGCCTCAGTTACGGCGTCCCCTATATCATCCACTACTTTGTCAACATCTTTCTGGTCTTTTCCCATACATCCGGTAAGTGCAAACATGCATAATGCAGTAACCAGTATCATCTTAAATAAATTTTTCATTCTGAACCTCCTTTTTTACATTCCGCATATTGTAAACAATATTTCATCGCCTTCTTTGTCTCCGGCCCAATTCTTTAATTCCGTCATACAGGAATAAACATCCGTACTAAAGTCCTTCGACATATCAAGCAGTTTCTCAAACTCACTTCCGGTAACCTGTGTCAGTCCGTAATAATCGAACTGCGGTAAATACATGGTAAAAAATCTTCTGAGCTTAAGATCGGCAAATATATCCTCGCTCATGCATAACGAGTCTATATGCCAGCACGATCCGTCGTATTCACCTTTTTGAAATTCGATAAACGCAGTACTTCCGAGTCTCTGCCTGTCATTTTCAGTTATAAAAAACCGCATTTTTTCACATCCTTTCATTCTTACGGTAATCTCACCGCTGTTTAATATCTTTATTTCTCTATCCGTTTCATCCACTACTATAAGTCCGCCATTCCCGTTTATGTCTACCGCAGTCTTCGTGGTCATGGATACCTGTGAGTCTATGCTCTGTCCGACAGAATTCCTATATAACAAAAGGCTGCCGCACTTATGAGGTGCACCAGCCCTTGTTTATTAAGCGGAGTGGGTGGGATTCGAACCCACGAGACGTTGCCGCCTACCTGATTTCGAGTCAGGGCCGTTATGACCACTTCGATACCACTCCATAACGAATCTATTATACTACAATTCGAGTAATTTTGCAAGCATTATTTCTATTCCGTTTTGTTCTGAAAAATTGCCCGTTTTTATCGCATATTCTGTATCTACAATAATCTCCAGAGCTTTTTTCAGTTTCTCCGAAGGATATTTTCTAATTTTCTGTAGTTGTTTCTTTACCAGCCAGTCCGCCATCTTTGTCCTGGCAGCTATGTCTGACAGAGAACAGCTCTTCTCATTCAATTCGCTTACCATCAGAAGCCTGTTATAGTTTTTACGGATAACCGCCATGATCCCGAAAGTATTCTCTCTCAAGGTCACCAGATCCCCGTATAACCTGTAGACCGTATTCCCGTCATGCCGGAGTATCGCATCCACCATGTCGAATATCTTGTTCTCGACCTGCATGGAACATACGGCATTTATCACGTTTCTGTCGACAGCAGGCTTATCTCCGGCATATGCTATACATTTTTCAAGCTCATTGGTGAGGGTGTTCATATCATCACCGACACACTCTATAAAGTATTCACAGTCACTCTCCGTTATACCTTTTCCGACTCTCTTAAGTTTGGTGCCGATAGAGAGCTTCATATCCTGAAGGCTCAGTTTCTTCAGTTCCATAACACAGCCGCACTTGGATATAGCTTTATACAACCTGCTACGCTTGTCAACTTCGTCTTCTACTATGATCATCACCGTATATTCGGGTATGTTCGGGATATAGTCTGCCAGACCTACATCTTTCTTAAAACACGACGTCTTTTCCAGTATTACCAGTCTGTAGTCCCCCAGAAACGGCATAGTGTCGGCAAACCCTGTAACAGTCTCTATATTATCGGGCAATGTATCAAAATAACAGAAATTCATACTGTCATCTTCGGGTATTATCGCCTTCTTCAGTCTGTTCTTATAGTACTTCGTAAGATAAGGCTCATCCCCATATAAAAGATATACTCTTTCAAACTTTCCGCTCTCTATGTCGGAATCCGCCTTCTGTTTCTGCATAAAATTTTACCTGTACCCGATGTGCTCTCCAAGTTTTACCAGTGTCTCGCAGCCTTCTTCGGTGTTCTTTATGATATCTTCATCGGGACGAACTCCGTCTTTTGTTACAAAAAGACATATAGTGGAGCCTCCGAATTCAAAATATCCTTTTTCCTCACCTTTGTTTACAAAATCCGACTCTTTATGGTTTACTATCCTGCCCACTCCCATAGCGCCGACTTCCATCTGTATGAGCCTTCCGAAGTGGTCGCTGTCTATGATGGTATAGGCTCTGCAATTCTGAGCAAATACGCTGGTATTCTCGAGTGCAACCGGATTTACCGTATGGAACACACCCGGAATATAATAGTTTTCATACTGGTAGCCGCTGTCCGGGTACGAGTACCTGTGATAGTTATCTACGGTCAGCCTTATGACATACAGCCAGCCGCCTTCCATCTCCTCAGACAGTTCCCTGTCCAAAAGCAGTGACTTTACCGAGTAGTCTATATTCTTGATATTTACTATAAGCCTGTCTGATATGGGATATACAGTCACTTTACCGTCTGAAGGCGACACCAGAACGTTCTCCCTCATATCAACAGGTCTTTTGTTCTTCTTTATCTTCCGGGTAAAGAACTCGTTATAGCTCTTATAGAACTTCTTCTCATAATCGGATATTCTGATATGGTTTTCTATTATAAAACCGTCTATCTTAAGAGTAGAAATCCTGGTGTTCATATACCATTCAATAAGATTTGTGACCTTCTCGGAGATCATAATCTTTAAAAGGCTCCTGCCGAGCCTGTTTGTATACAGGAACCGCAGGAACCTATCCTGATTCGTACTGATATTATATTCTTTTCCGTCTCTGTCTCTGTACTTCAAAGTTCTTTTCCTCAATTCTTTCAAGGTGTCAGGAAGCAGCCGACAAGTATCAAAACACCGATAATACCTACGGGTATCAGCTTCTTGCCGTGGAGCTTAAACATCTTGAAGTTGAAAACATAAAGAAATGCAATGATTCCGAGCCCCACAGTCATTATTATAGCAAAAACCTTACCGTCTGTAAAGTATCTTGCGTTATAAAGTGCCGGAATGATAAGTGCGGAATTGGTAACGGGAAGTCCCTGATACCCGGTACGCTTCTTTGCGCCCTCTTTTTCCTGCCGCTCTTCTTCGGTTACGTTAAAGTATGCAAGTCTTATAACAGCACACAGAGCAAAAGCAAGTCCTACACAAAGTGCTATAATCTGCAAAGCTTCGCTTCCTTCACCGTATCCACAGGCTATGAAATATACGAGAACCGCAGGCTGGATACCAAAACTTATACAGTCACACAGAGAATCTATCTGTATACCGAACTTCTTCTCGGTATCGTTTCTTTTTCTGGTTCTGGCCACAGGTCCGTCTATCATATCACACAATCCCGACAGAAGCAGGCAGAACAGAGCAGCCTTAAACTGTCCGCGTGATGCGAAAAACATACCCAGACCGGCCGAAACAAGACTCAGATATGTAATAATGACCGTATAATTATAGATTCCTACAAACATATTAGCCTCCTATTTTGATGCGGTTTTGCCGTATCAGTTTCCTTAGCTTACGAAAAAATTATTCTTTATATTTTCTTACATTTATTGTGTCTTTCCCATCGTAGTTCACCGTGATCATACCACATTCGGATGTGATGTAGTACTCACTACCCGCATCCTGCAGTCTTTCAAGAGTCTCAGGAGCAGGATGTCCGTACACATTTGTTTTACTGCACGATATAACGGTTATATCAGGCTTTATGTTACTCAGCAGCAGTTCCGAAGATGAATACTTCGAACCGTGATGTGGACACTGCAGAATATTAATATGCTGTCCTTTAAGGTACTTCACATACTCACTTTCCGCATATTCATCCGAATCACCGGTGAATAACATTGAAGCATTACCATACTTTAGAACAAACACCAGAGATGCCTGATTCTTGTCTTCATATATTATCCCGTTGTCGGGTGATAACACTTCTATAACACATTCCGTATTATTATCCACCTTTTTATCCGAAAATAAATCAACATTATTATTGATAATGCAATTTTTTTCTGCTTTTATAATTTTTATGCCTTTTTCACAGGCAAGTGCGATGAGAGGTTCATCATCCCTGTAGTTTACGCCTATTACCAGAGCTCCTATGTCTATTCTTCCGCTCTCTATCAGCTCCTTTATCCCGCTGATATGATCTTCGTCGGTATGTGATACAAAGCAGTAATCGAGCCTTGAAACTCCTTTCCATAGCAAAAACGGCTCTATCCTGTATTTACCGACACCTTTCACATTACTGCTTCCGCCATCGGCCAGCATGCTTTTCCCGTCTGCCTCAATATATACAGATAACCCCTGTCCAACATCAATATTGGTGACATTCAGCCCGCTTTCTTCAGGTTTATAAAGAAGACACACAAACATCAATGAGATAAGCACCCCATATGCTATTCTTTCTATGAATATAAGAACTTCCTTATTTTCACTTATATACACTCCGATAAACAACAGACCATAGTATATCACGCATCTTCCAAGATCCGGCGAACCCGTGATCACATCGGCTCCCGGTAATTTGAGCAGATATTCCGACACATTTTCATATAATGACAGAAAATAATGAGCCGGTCCGGCGCAGATTCCGGACACCACATCGAAGAACTCCCCTCCGACAGTGACATAAAGACTTCCGAATATTCCGGAAATAAAGCCTGACAGAACTATCACGGGCATAAATGGAACAAGTATAATATTTGCGAACAGGGAATACGGCGAAAATGAGTAATAATTCCTAAGTATAACCGGAAATGTGGCTATTTCGGCACACACTGCAGGTAATAAGAACATTATGAACCTGTTTTTGATTTTTAGATTGTTTCGGATCTCATTGCCTGCAAATATGCCAAAAACCGCAACAAATGTCAGCTGGAATCCGGCTTCGTATAGTTCGGCAGGATTCATCATCAGGATGATCACACCGGACAACCCTGCCGCACTCTGCCCGTCATACGCTTCTCCCAGGAGCCTCGCTGTAAGCATACAGATAAACATGATGACAGCTCTGATAGTAGATACAGAGAATCCGGTAAGCAGGCCGTACAACAAAATTATAACACACGAACTGTATATGCTGAATTTGAGATTTGAGGAGATTTTCTTTAAGAATCCGAAAAGACCCATTCCGATAAGAGTGATATGAAGACCTGAAATGCTGAGTACATGAGCTATGCCCATCCTTTGATATATGCCTTTTGTGGAATCATCGAGTTCAGATTTGTTTCCGACCAGCATGGCCGCCAGAATTCCTTTATCCTTTTTGTCAAAACAGGATTCCAGTCCGTTCATAAAACTTTGGGATATATTGAACAATGTGTTTTTTACAGAATCAACGATACTTTTTCTCTTACTATGTATTAAGATGTCATCAGCATAGAGTTTCAGAGTTATTCCTCTGGACAGATAATATTTTCTTTGATCGAATTGACCGTAATTTGTAGCAAGACTAAATGAATAAAGCGTGCCTGTCGTACTGATGAGATCACCGATTTTGACGTTTTCTGCATTTTCTGCGTAGACAAGAAGTTTGCCGTGATTTTTAATGTCGGTATCTCCTGTTTTTAATTCGGGATTGTCCAAAGTCAGAATAAATTGTTCTTTACCTAATGAGATATCTTCTACGTAACCGCTTACATTTACGTCTTTTTGTGATTTTTCCGGGAATGTCTGTTCAGAAAAGGTTGTCTTTATGCCGTTCATCCTAAAAAAGCCGGCAAAGAAACAAATAAACACAAGAATTATAATCTTAAGACGCTCATACTTTTTTTGTTTACCGGAGCTTTCGAAATATGATCCAATGCCAAATACCGACATCAAAGATATGATCGGTATCACATACGAACCACCTGAATCTCCTGCTATTATCCCCGCTGCCACACTTACCGCAGCAAGAACCAGAGGTCTTGAATATAGGTTTTTAGTTATTTCCGTTAGGTTCACCTGCCTTTACTGAGATATAAGTTCAGGTCTCAGTGACAAAAAGTCATCTATGCTGACCTTACCAAAGTTCTTTTTTTCACTGCCGTCTATAGTTATCTTCACTTTTGTGATACCCGGAAGTTCACATAGGGTATTTACTACTCCGTATACAGCTACTTCGTCACTTATTTTATATGGTTTCGACAAAAAATCTTCCGAAAGATCAACATAGCATATACCGTCATATGCGCTGATCCTGTTTATTACAGTATCTTTGTTTACAGACGGGTTATCTTCAGAAGACTCTTCCGCAATTTTTATATAATTTTGTAGCACTGTTTTTTCTATAGATGCGGTTCCGTCCAGCACTATATCCATCACAGTCTCCCGGAGCATCTTTCCATCTTTCTCTGCAAGGAAAACAGTGGCTTTGTAGTTTTCCTTTATCCCTGAATCTTTTCCTGTACTGTATACAAAATCATTGTCGGTCATAAGCCCCATAGAGAAATCACCTACTTTTAACGGCTGACCTTCAATATAGAACTCTACTGAATCCACGTTTTTTATCTGACAAAAAGTCTTCACCACAGCCGCTCTGCAGAGCGCTTCCTGGATTTTATCCATATTTAGGTATTCAGCCGAAAAATCAATGACCAGCTGACCGTCTTTTCCAAAGTAATATGAAATAATCCTCACATCCTGGGGCAAAGCTTTTTTATGTGTGGAACTATCTGTATTTTCACCCAAAAAGCCGAACACCTGCTGTACCTGTGCTTCAACTGTATCTGTGGTGAGATCACGGTTTTCCCAGTGAAGTCCTTCGGATTCGGAATCTGTACAATATACCTTTATCTGTCCGGGCCCCGGCGCAGTATCGTCATCATAAAGAGTGGAAACTGTATTACACGAGACACAAAGTACAGCACATAGCAGTACCGTAACCAAAGAAAATATCCTGTTCATACAGTTTGTCACCTCCTCTTATGACACGTTTTACCGCATCGTTTTATTCGATACCGGGTTTTTCTATAAAGCTCATAGGAATTTTACAGATAAATGTTGTTCCTTCCCCTTCTTTGCTTTCCACTTTAAGCTGTCCGTTATGCATGAGAACAACGCTTTTTGTAATGCTCAGTCCCAATCCTGTACCGCCTGTCTTTCTAGCACGCATCTTATCGACTCTGTAGAATCTGTCGAATATCATGTCCAGACTTTCCTCAGGTATTCCAATACCGGAATCAGATACGGTAACTACAAAGTATCTGTGATCGGAATCGAGAGTTACCTTTACCCAGCCGCCTTCTTTGTTATATTTTACGGCATTTTCCACCAGATTGGATATGGCCAGAGTGAGTTTTACCTCATCTACCTCAGCATCCACTTTACGATGGCTTTCGTATATCATATCAACATTATGAGACTGAGCTATGGGCTTTATCCTCTTCATCAGTATTTCGAGAAGCTCATTTATGGATACCATAGCGATATGCATCTCACCGTTTTTCCTGTCAAGTTTTACCAGTTCCAGCAGATCTGTGATTATCCTGTTCTCACGGTCTATCTCTGCATTGATATCACCCAGGAATTCCTGATATACTTCAAGAGGAGCTTCCGGCTGCTGTACCAGAGAATCCGCCAGTATCTTTATAGATGTAAGCGGAGTTTTGAGCTCATGAGACACGTTTGATACAAATTCCTGACGGGAGTTTTCCATACTGTTAAGCTTAGAAAGCATGTTATTTACAGCATCGGTCATATCCTCATATTCCTTAAAGCTTCTGATTTCAAGCTTATCATCAAAATATCCTTCACTGACATGGTTCAGTGACTTTGTCATGGTCTTTATAGGACTTGTTACATACCTGGCGTGAAAGCTTCCTATAAAAAACATTAATATAATGCAGGGGAAAACTAAAAGATGCAGGCTTTTTCCCAGCCTGTCCGAAACGCTAAAAGCATCCGCGATGGAAAATGAAAATATGATAACTCCTTTAAGTTCGGAATCTCCTGATATTGACGGAGTACTTTTTATAGGATGATAGAGTTCTATAATCTCCAGATCATCATCTCTTTTTTCTCCGGAAATATCCTTTAGAGCATTTATAACATCCGAAGACACAAAAGTTTTATCCGTCTCAACATTATACGTGTCAAAGATACATTTTAAATCGGAATTGATCACGAGTATTCTGCCGTCAAATTTATCCGCCATAAGGTACATTTCACTGTTCATGGCAGTATTTTCCGAAGAATTTACAAAATAAGCATTAAGTACAAGTTTGTCCGACAGTTCATCAAGATATCCGGCGGCCGAGTCACGGGTATTGTCTATGATATCCGACCTGTTTATCGCTACACCGGCTAATATTATTATTACAGAAGCCACACAAAAGCAAAATATATCTGTCACGAAAGTTATGACACTCATGCTTTTGAATGGCTTAAGAATTTTCTTAATCATGGAAATAGTAACCTGCTCCCCACTTAGTATATACGTATTTAGGCTCACCCGGGTTGGTCTCTACTTTTTCTCTGAGTCGTCTAACATGAACATCCACGGTCCTGACATCTCCGGGGAAATCCTCTCCCCATATAAGCTTCAGCAGTTCTTCTCTGCTGTATACGGTATTCGGATGTGTCAGAAGGAGTTCAAGTATATCAAATTCCTTTGACGTGAGGTTTATCACCTTGCCTGCTATGTTCACCATTCTGTTCTTATGATCGAGCTTCAGGTCGTCAAATACGAGAATACCTGAATCATTTTTCGGAGCCTTCTCGTTCAGAGTGTTTCTTCTCATGACAGCTTTGATACGTGCTTTAACCTCCATGATGTTAAAAGGCTTTGTGATATAATCATCCGCACCATATTCGAGACCCAGTATCTTGTCACTGTCCTCAGATTTGGCTGTTAACATGATGATAGGCATATTTGAAAACTCTCTGATACGCTGACATACTTCATAGCCGGAAAATACAGGGAGCATGACATCCAGCAGAACACAGTCATACTGCTTCTGCTTAGCCATTTCTATAGCCTGCTGTCCGTCGTAAGCACAATCAACTTCCATCTTGTCCTGAGACAGATTGAACTTTATGCCCTTAACTATCAGCTCTTCATCATCTACAACTAAGATTTTCGCTCCCATGTCTATACCTCAATTCTGTATATTTCATCTACATTTTATAGAATCTTTTATTTTAGAGAACATCCCCTGTTTGATTCCCTTCACTTTCATGATATCTTCTATATTTTCAAAATCTCCGTGAGTATTCCTATACTCTATGATATCTGCTGCTCTCTTTTCTCCTATACCGTTGAGCCGGGTGAGTTCTGCAACTGTGGCAGTATTAATGTTAATCTTATCATCATCTACTGCATCACTACCGGTCTCTTCTGTGGTTTTAATATTCTCATCTGATGATTCCCGGTCCATCTTTTTACTTCCAAAACCGGTATCATCCGTATCTTTGGGATCTGTGTCTGAAGGCCCCATATTTTCTATATCGGCATTTTTTTCATTTTTGTTAACTATTTCCGATTTTATACTACTTTTGTCTCCGGAAGTTTCTTTTTCTGCCAAAACCTTATCAGACGAATTTCCGGACTTTTCCTGAGTATCGATTCCCGTATTGTAGTTATCGCCTATATCATTATTTTCATTGCTGTGGTAATACAAAACGCCCAAAACAAGCAATGCTACGCCAAATACTACCTTTAGACAAAGACTTATCCTTTTCTTTAATTCTTCCTGTCTTTTTCTCTCAGCTTTTGTACTCATTCTTATACTCCTTTATATAATATTACATTTTTGTTAAGAAAACAAGTAAAAATTTATTTTTTTATTGCATTCCTTTACAAAATAGACTATGATATAACATATTTTATTTTAAAGGTCTTTCTGACCTGGAAAGGGATTATTATGACTATAACCGAAAAAGCAATGTTACTCAAGAAGGACAGTCCGAGACTTTCCTCTTCATCTATTGAACAGCGTAACAAAGCATTAAGTTACATAGCAGATGCACTTAAAGCCAATCAGTCTGCCATATTTGAAGCCAATAAGGCTGATATGGATGCAGCGGCCGAGAGCGGAACAGCTCCCGCAGTCATGAAAAGATTAAAATTTGGGGAGGATAAACTTAAATCTTCCTTAGACGGTATCGAGAGCCTCAAAACACTCCCCGATCCACTGAATATAGTAACTATGAAAAGAAGCCTTGACGAGGGCCTGACCCTCCTGCGTTCCACCTGCCCCATAGGTGTTATAGGCGTCATTTTTGAAGCCAGACCCGATGCGCTCATTCAGATATCCACTTTGTGCCTAAAAAGCGGTAACTGCTGTATTCTTAAAGGTGGAAGCGAAACGAAACGTACAAACAAAGTTCTTTTTGATATAATTTACAAAGCTGCCTGTGATGCAGGTCTTCCCGCAGGATGCCTGGCTCAGGCCGAAGAACGTTCTGAGATTACAGAGCTTCTCACATGTGATAAGTATGTTGATCTTCTGATACCGAGAGGTTCTAACTCTTTTGTCAGATACATCATGGATAATACCAGGATTCCTGTTATGGGACATGCTGACGGAATATGCCATATCTACGTGGATACTGCAGCAGATTTCAATATGGCTTTATCTATCATAGTGGATGCCAAGACACAATACAGTGCTGTATGCAATGCTGTAGAGACCGTGCTGGTAAGTGACAGTATAGCAGATAAATTCCTTCCTCTTCTTTCGGAGCGCCTTAAATCTGTCGGCGTAAAGATGAACGGTTCGGCTAAAGTAGCTAAACTTATCGGATGTAACGAAATAGGTGAGGATGGATTCAAAAAAGAATATCTTGATAAAGAAATATCTCTTAAGACTGTAGAAAGTGAAGATGAGGCTATAGAACATATCAATTCATTCGGTTCACATCATACCGACTGTATCATAACCTCCGATGAAAAAGCAAGGGATTATTTCTTTACGATGGTGGATTCTGCAAATGTATACTGTAACTGCTCTACCAGGTTTGCAGACGGTTTCAGATACGGATTCGGTGCGGAAGTAGGTATCAGCACCGGAAAAATGCCTCCCAGAGGACCTGTCGGACTTGAAGGTCTCGTAACCTACAAGTACAAGATGACAGGCGAAGGACATATCGTAGCTCCGTACTGTGACGGAAGTAAAAGCTTCCATTTTAAGGATATGTGATTTCACATAATTTCGATCACATAGTAGATTATAATTGTTCTGTCAATCTTGGGGACGGTTCTGCGATTGATTTTAATCTTTCAAAATCAATCACAGAACCGTCCCCGTGATTGACCCCCAAAATCCGGTTTACATTATCGGTTCAAATCTCAGTCTTACTTTGGGTAACTCCATCATTACATATAAGTAATCCATATCCCAGCCCGAGCCCTGCATGGGATTGTTTTCTCCTGTAGCGGGGGGTGCAAAAATATTAAGATTCAGCTTAGTCTCTCCGCCCAGCTTCTTTCCGAAAAATGCGGGCATAAAATCCACAAACTTTACGCCGGGAGCTTTATAGAACCACATTCCGTTCAGTTCCATCATCAGATTTGCATCCTCAAGGCTTCCTTCAAAATTTGCCTCTGCAAACACAGGATCCGACTTGAAATTCAGCTCCATTGATACACCTTCGGCATCTTCAGAACTGCCCCAGCGAAGTCTCACGGGAAGTTTTACCTGTCTGCCGCTTTTGATATCCGGTTTGAAGAAATCATCGTTTATCAAATCCCTGTATGCCGCAAGCATGGGCTGTTCTATGCCTACATTAGGATTGTTGGGATCTGTGATCTCGAGTCCCAGCCTTCCGTCATCCCTAAACTGATAGAAGCAGAAACCTGAGAACCAGCTCTCCGGATCGTTCTTTACCAGCTTAAAGAAGTTCTTCATGATCTTTACCTGGTCGTAAGGACCGGTAACATCCCCATCCGCATTCAGTTCAGACATAACCATGGGCTTTGTCTTGCCTCCACAGAGATGCTTTAGTCTCTCAAATGTCTTCTTTGCACAGTTATATGTCGAAGCCGCGGTATTCCTCATATGCTGGCGGTTACTCTTTTCAGCCACTTCATAAGGCCAGCCCCAGTTCAGAGCTATGTATTTATCAATCGACCAGATATCGGTAACATTAAAAGCCTCTATGAATTCGTCTTCTTTTTCTATCTTCTCACTTCTCTTGTTGTCGGCGGCTCCTGCACACAGGATCATACTGACATTCGGAGCATATTCGTGAACGATGCGCGTAAAACGAACATAAAAATCAGCTATCTCCTGATATGAGGCTCTTTTATTAAATGAGAACCAGTTACCGGTACATTCATGGTTCATCCTCAGCATCATTCTTCCGAAGGGACGTAAATCTTTTGCTATGGCTATAATATGATCGTCAGTGATCTTAGGGTCACATGTGAGAGTCAGAATGACATCCTGACCGTGACGTCTGATATCTCTCATGCATGTAAACGGTTCACCTTCTGTATTACCGTCCTTACCTCCGAGATAAGGAAAATAGTTATCATATGGATAATCCCATGCAAAACTCACATCCATATCTTTGTATGCATCCTGAGCACGTTTCGGCCATGCCTCATCATTCGGATAATAGCAATACATGATATTCACTGCTCTGTGAGGTCTTCCGAGTTTTCTTAAAATATAATCCTGTTCAACATACAGACCTCTCTCGCTGCCGTCGGACAGATCCACTGCACAGCCTGCAGGATTCAAAGTAATAGATTTTAATTTGGCCATAACCCCTCCGTATATATGTCTCTTTGAAAACGCTTTCAGCGTTTCCTCGTTATAAAACCAGTCGATAATCTTCTCTTATAGCGCTTGCTATCAGACCGTCACAATTTCCCTTCTTGTTTGCTTCTTCAAAAAACAGATAGAATACATTCGAACGATAATCTCCGACTTCCGTATAATCACCCTTCATGTAATACCAGTCATCATAGTCTATCAGCTGAACATACGTATCTTCATCTATATAGAATGTAAATGGTTCCTCTTCTACATAATAAACCACATGGTCCTGTCCGTTCAGTTTCTTGTCAAGACCGAACTGCTTTATCAGGTTCTTGTCATCCTTTGTAATGTAATAATACTGATATCCCTTGAATGCCAGCTTACCGTTTTTATCGGCACTTTCATCCCTTTCAATCCTGGCATTCACAGTATAATAGTCGTATTCATAGAATATTCTCTCATACTTTA
>JAEEKN010000273.1 GCA_016282435.1 Lachnospiraceae bacterium
GTTTGCATTTTCTATAGCATTGTCCACTATCGACTGCAGATCTTCGACCGGTTCTTCGGTAGGCTCCGGTACGTCGGTCACTTCAGGAGTACCGGTCACATCGTTACCGGATCCTATATCCCCCGATTCGGGATTTTCATCGGACCTATTGTTCTCGCCTTTTTTTATACTCTCGGAGATCATCTCCATGGTGTTGGGCAGACCGCCCTGAACTACGGCATTGTCCGGTATCTCGGTAGTCTCACCGTCATTGATCATTACGGTTTTTCCCGTATCATCGGATACCGTCATTACTCCTTTATATGCGGTTTCATTGTCCGCACTTAGTTTTGAATAGCCCAGAAGTCCTCCCAAAGCGGCAACCAGTACGATAAGTACCACTGCCATAATACCTATGGGGCTTTTTCCGTTTTGCTTCATAAAGTCTCACCTCATAAAGTAAATCTTCCGGATCAAAGTTCTTTTCCTGTAAGCTTTCTGTATCCGTCAAGGTATTTTTCAATAGTCTTATCAACTATCTCCTGAGGCAGAGTCCAGTTATGACCCTCATGGCTCTTCAGCCAGTCTCTTGCAAACTGTTTGTCAAAAGAAGGCTGTGAATGTCCTGCCTCATATCCGTCAAGCGGCCAGAAACGTGAGCTGTCAGGTGTAAGCATCTCGTCTCCGACTACAATATCACCATTCTCATCCAGACCAAATTCAAATTTGGTATCAGCTATGATGATTCCCTTTGAAAGTGCATAATCAGCACACTTTTTGTAAAGAGCTATCGTACAGTCCTTCAGCTTCTGTGCATACTCGGCACCCTTTCCGGGGAAACGCTTCTCTAAATACTCAACGCTCTGTTCAAAGCTGATATTCTCATCATGATCACCTATCTCGGCCTTTGTGGAAGGAGTATAGATAGGCTCAGGGAGCTTATCGGATTCCTTCAGTCCCTCGGGAAGCTTAATGCCGCATACTTCACCGGTCTTCTGGTAGCTGGCCCATCCGCTTCCTGTGATGTATCCGCGCACGATACACTCTACGGGCAGCATATTCAGCTTTTTGCAGAGCATGCTCTTGCCATCAAAAGCGGGAGTTCTGAAATACTCGGGCATATCGTTCACATCCACAGAGATCATATGGTTGGGAATGATATCCTTCGTCATATCAAACCAGAACTTGCTCATCTGTGTCAGAACAGTTCCTTTTTTGGTTACTGTGTTGTTCAAAATAACATCAAAGCAGCTGATCCTGTCGGTAGCTACCATGATCAAAGTATCACCATTGTCATAAATCTCACGTACTTTTCCTTCTTTTACGGGCTTTAAGGCTTCCATTTTCCTGTCTCCTTATATGATATTTTTAAAATGTTACATACTTATTACATACCAAATCAATTGTATACTATCACAATAACTCAAATTTGTCAATTAAACTAAAATAAAAAAACACAGCGACATAAAGTACACTGTGTTTATAAAGTTTTCATGTCTGATTAATTTTTCGAGAATTCCGCAAGCTCCAGGCCCTTGTTTCTCTCCATGACCGTTCTGATGCTCCACTCGTGGGCAAACAGAAGGAGCGGATTGTCCTTCATATCCTTCACTCTCTTCGTGTCGGAAGTAAGGTTCAGTTCCGAAAGAGGTGCCGGTGTCTCTACTACCCAGCGGATATATTCATAAGGAAGAGTCTCCATCTTTATCTCCACACCGTATTCGGACTCCATCCTGAACTTCATAACATCGAACTGCAGAACACCTACCACGCCTACGATAATCTCCTCCATACCGGAATTGAACTCCTGGAATATCTGGATGGCACCTTCCTGGGCTATCTGTGTAACGCCTTTCAGGAACTGCTTACGCTTCATGGTATCCACCTGGCGTATCTTTGCAAAATGCTCGGGCGCAAATGTAGGTATACCTTCATATGAAAACTTCAGGCCCGGTGCGCACACGGTATCACCTATCGAAAAGATACCCGGATCGAATACTCCGATGATGTCACCTGCATAAGCTTCCGAAAGAATCTTTCTCTCCTGAGCCATCAGCTGCTGGGGCTGTGACAGTCTCTGTTTCCTGCCGCCCTGAACATGATATACTTCGGCATCGGCATCAAACCTTCCCGAACAAATTCTCATAAAAGCTATACGGTCGCGGTGAGCCTTGTTCATATTTGCCTGAATCTTAAATACAAATGCAGAGAAATCCGTCTCCATAGGGTCTATGACCTGGTCCCCCGCTATTCTCGGAAGCGGCGTAGGTGCGAGCTTTAAGAAATACTTTAAGAAGTTCTCCACACCGAAGTTATTAAGAGCAGATCCGAAGAACACGGGGGTAAGCTGTCCGTTTCTTACCTTCTCAAGGTCAAACTCATCCGTAGCACCCTCTACCAGTTCTATCTCTTCCTTCAGCTTTTCGTGAGCCTTTTTACCTATTATATCATCCAGAGAAGGATCACCTATGACAGCTGTAACCGACTCCACTTCCTTCATACCATATGTGGTGGCAAAATACCTGTTGATCTTGCCGGTCTGTCTGTCAAACACACCCTGGAACTCCTTGCCCGAACCGATGGGCCAGTCCATAGGGCAGGTCCTGATGCCGAGCACGTTCTCTATCTCGTCGAGAAGCTCATAAGTATCCTTTGCTTCCCTGTCCATCTTGTTTATAAATGTAAAAATCGGGATATGCCTCATGACACAGACCTTGAAAAGCTTTATAGTCTGTGCCTCAACACCCTTCGATCCGTCTATGACCATGACAGCTGAATCTGCTGCCATCAGGGTTCTGTATGTATCCTCCGAGAAATCCTGATGTCCCGGTGTATCCAGAATGTTGATGCAATATCCGTCATAATTGAACTGCATAACAGAAGAAGTAACCGAAATACCTCTCTCTTTTTCTATCTCCATCCAGTCCGACACAGCATGCTTTGCTGTCTTCTTCGCCTTTACCGAACCTGCCAGATTGATAGCTCCGCCGTACAGCAGCAGCTTCTCGGTAAGAGTAGTCTTACCTGCATCAGGGTGCGAAATGATGGCAAATGTTCTTCTTCTCTCGATTTCTTCTCTTGTTCCCACTTTTTTACTCCTCTAAAACACGTTCAAATAATCCGCAACATTTCTATATTATCATATCTTTAAAATAAATCAAGGAAAATTTAAAAAAGCAATTCTGCAACCGGCTTGACACCGATTGCAGAACCACTCTCTAAAAATACAATATTATCATTTCTTAAGTTCAGATGTACAATGAGGACATCTTGTAGCCTTGATGTCAATCTCAGACTGACAGTAAGGACACTTCTTTGTCTTGGGTTCTTCCTTCTTCTCCTGCTTGCCGGTGAGCTTCTTGCCACCCTCTGCCAGCTTGTTCATTCCCTTTACGATAAGGAATACTACGAAAGCCATAAGAAGGAAATTGATAACTGCGGTAATAAAACTACCATAGTTCCATGTGGTAAGTCCGAGTTCCTGAGCCTCAGCCAGCGTAGCGGCTGTCTTTCCGTCTCCGCCCAGCACTATGAACAGATCCGAAAAATCAGGCTTGCCGATGATCCATGCCAGAAGCGGCATGAAAATATCGTTTACCAAAGATGTAACGATAGCGTTGAACGCAGCACCGATGATCATACCTACGGCAAGATCTATCATATTGCCGCGCATGATAAACTTTTTAAATTCCTTGACCATTTTAATTTACCTCTTTCATATGCTTTTTTTCGAAACGCGTTCTCCGTCTGCACACTTTAACGTGCGAACAAAGACACCGCGATTCCTACCCGTTAAGCCTCTTCGATAGGAGAATCGGGAGCATTCTTCTTTACACTCTCAACACCGTTTACACAATTCTTCAGTGTGGTGTAACCCTCGCCGATAGCGATGATCTGACCGTTTGTAGCCTTCAGACGGAATCTGAACTCACCCGACTTATCCGAATAGATCTCGAACTTAGGGCACTTCTCAGTCTTAAATCCTGCTACGGTCTGATCCTCAACATTTGCAACCGGAGCATTCTTCCTCACGCTCTCGATACCGTTCAGGCAGTATGACTTATCCTTGTAAACCTGTGAAGTAGCCACTACCTGGCCATTTGTAGCCTTGAGATCAAACTTGATACCTGTGTTTGTCTTCTTAACAATAAACTTACCCATACTCTCCTCCTGTTTTTATAATATTTTACGCAGTTCACACCCCTGCGCAATGTCTTGTTACTTAGTATGGATTATAATATATTTTAAAACCATTTTCAATAATTTTTTATAAAATTTTTATATTTTCCGTAAAAAACAACCGCCCCTAAACCCACAGAGGATTAAGAGCGGCTGTGTTCATGTTATTCTCTTTTTATCTTTGTTTCATAAGACTCATCGTCTTTTGTCTTTGTAACCGGATGATGTGTAGTTATCAAGGTTGTCCGCCGGGCTCACCGTTTCCTGACTCTCCGCTACCGGAATCATTTCCCGATTCTCCGTTACCGGATTCACCACCGGTCTCGCCGCCGGATCCACTGCCTTCTCCCGAAGATTGTTCACCGGACGGTGCAGCAGCTTTTACTACCGTGACAGTAACCTTATCCGAAACTGCAAAACCTTCTATCATAGCAGTAGCAGTTACCGATACCGTAACTTGTGAACCATTAAATATTTCATTATTTCCTATTGTAACCAGACCGTTATTTACAGATATTACGCCACTTGAACCGCCTGTTCCGTAGAATGTGTTATAAATTGCAAGCCTATCTTTATATTTATCAAGTGCAGTATTGTAAGCTGCAAAATCAATTTCGTATTTCGCATCAAGTTCAGCCTGCTTTTCGGAATCGGTACTGGTCCCACGGACAGGTGCTGTAGGCTTTGTTCCCAGATAAGCACTATCGATCTTCACACCATCAAGTATGAAATCACCGACTGTCCATCGTATCTCACCGTCAAATTCCTTCCCTTCCTTGGCCATCTCCACTGTAGCGGTAAGCTGTTTACTTGAACCGCTTGCCATCTGCAGCTGTTTCTTCTTATCTATGCCTTCACCGCTGATGGATACGCTCTTAGGCTGACTTTCCGATACTTCCACACAAAATACCACGAATCCCACATGATCCATATTGGGACTGACATTGGATATTTCTTCCTCATAATCCTCTATTCCGTTGTTAAAATACAGGACAAACCATGCCTTGGTACCGGGAGTAGCGCCTTTTTTCACGGTAATTGTTATGTAACGGTTATCTTTACTAAGCTTAGCCTTTACTTTTTTCTGTTCACTGGTAGGCTTTCCCGTTGTCTTAAGTTTGTTCTTATACAGGATACTATCCATATCCAGTCCGTTAGGATCGGATATAGGCATCAGCTTAGGTTTATCGGTAGTAGGATAATCATGCTGCCATGTTTCCAAAGATATATTGTCATATCCATATTCATAATGCCAATTTTTATGATCATCCGTATAAACTCTACGATAATTATCTCCCATAAAATCCGTAAAAAGATTTATTTTGCCCGTTGTTGTGTTAGTTCCTTTTTTTGATTCATCCGGAATCTGGATCGTAAATGTCGGACTTACCGTATTATACTTTTCTTCACTGTCATCTTTTAATCCGACAGTGATATCCTCTGTCATTCCAAAACCAATATTATACACAGGATTTATGGTTCTCAGTTTCAATTTGGCATTTTTCATGCTATAAGAATCTGTAAACTGGATATTCGCAACAGTATTGGTTCCTTTAAGACCTATAGCATATATAATGAAGTCTCCTAATGCGTGATTTTCGTCGTAAGAACCAATATAAGAATCCCAGTCACCTTCATAACATGATACTGCCTTACCGGTAATCTTGTAGTTAACGTGCTCGGCGGTAGTTGTGATTTCCCCTTTGGTACCTTCACACTTGGGTTGTACTCCGATATAATATTTTCGCCCTACCAACATAGTAAGTGTTTTGTCCTTAAATTCTCTCTCTTCACCATTCACAAGATCTATCCTGCTGGGTGATGCCTTTATAGTAAGTTTACAACACGCATGTTTTTCTTGTCACCTGTATCCAATACATGAAGATAGTAATCTCCTGGACTTGATTTTGCCTTGATAGTTATTTTACCACTCTTTACACTTATCGATACTGCTCCATTATTCTGTTGCAATACAGACTGACCCGGAGTAGCATCAGAATCAGTGATACCTGCTATAACCTTACCTGTAGCTACATTTGAATTCTTCCCCTGCCCTGATGTGAGTATATAGCTCGCTAATATATCTGTATAAAGAACTGCCTCAGACTTGTTTACTTCCTGTCCATCTTCCTTTACTTTCTTGGCATTCACCCAGAGAACTATTTCATTAACAGGATCTGTCCCTTCATAATCCCAGAAAAGTCCACCGGGACGATCTTCATAGCTGTATGAAACTTCATCTTTTACTCCAAAGTCACTTCTTGAAGAATTGTAATGCAATGATCCGTAAAATCCACCATCATAATAATTACTTAAAGCATAATTTCCTTTTGCTATACTATTCCATTGATACTCAGTTCCTCCGTAGTAAACAGTTGAAAGTGCCGTATTATAAAATGCCTCATATTTTATTGCACATACAGAAGCCGGAATATAAACCTTCGAAAGATATGCACAACCACAAAATGCATATGAACCTATAGTAGCTACTCCTTCTGGAATCAGAATTTTTGACAAAGAATTACAGTGATAAAACGAATACCAATCTATAAGACTAACTTGTGAAACCCCGTTTGAATCGACTTGAAATTCTACTGAAGCTAAACCGTCACAATCATAAAATGCCCCCTGGCCTACTGACCTTACCGAAGTTGGAATAGTCACAGAAACAATATCATCCCTATTTTTGAACACATATGATCCAATAGCAGTAACTGTATTAGGTATAGTTATTGCACCACCATTGCCTTTATATTCAGTTAACACTCCGCCTTCTATATTAAAATCCCCATCCCATGCCGCTTGAACATCTTTCGCTCCAAATCCTGCTACACAGAATATTACCGCTAAAGCTAAAACAGCTAATATCTCTCCGATCAGTTTTCTCTTCATAAGCCCTGCCTCCCAAAATCCTTTTCAAGAGCATAAACATCCCTTTTATAAAAACTCTCTATACCGTATATCGGCACCGTATATGATTTATATAACCATTAAATCTAAAAAAATGAATATTTTATCCATTTTCAACAAAAAAGCAGGCCAATCAGCCTGCTTTTGCGCATAAAACATTATTACTATAGATACAGTTACTCATTCAACACTTTTCTAGCGAAAGAATCAGCTTCATCCTCCGCTTCACCATCAAATGAAATTCCGAGATCTCCGTTCAAGACATGACCAATCTCATGAAATAAAGTAAACCATGAATGTTCCCTGTTTCCATCGCCTTCATTTATCATTACCACAACTCTTCCATCTACTCTTTTTGTTGCCCCGCTGATGCAGGCATTCCTCAAGTTGGGTAAGACAACCAGGACAACTCCGGCTTCAGCCAAAATACTTTTTAACTTATCATACTCCCAGACATGATTTTTTCTTATATCCAAAACATTATCTATCTCTTTTATGAATCTCTTTTTATTATATTTACCGGTTTCCGTCTTAAGAGCCATATTTATAGCTATCTGTACCATAACATTTGCATTGACAACATTTTCAACAGATAGATTGTCCTTGCATTGCCTGAAACTCACTGCAAGATTTCTTTCCTTTAATACTGCCAACGACGAAACCGTCAGGAATTCTCTTAGCAATCGGATTCTTTCATCTATTTCTGAAATATTGGGGAAGTCAAAATATGTGGTAAAATAATTATAATCAATATAGCCCATTACTTCTCTTTCCTTTTTCAGTTCTTCCTCGGAAAGAAATTCGGCTTTTTTCTCATCAAATGCCTGCTGAAGTTTTAGCCAGTATGCTACTGTGGTACCAAGCATTCTTGATAGTCTCGTTGCAATCTCAATTGAAAGGCTCTGCTCACCTCTGACAAGTATACTAAGATTTTTAGGTGTCGTACCTAGACGTTTTGCATAATCTTCCTGAGTCAGCCCACTATCCTCGATCAGTTCTTTTATATAATATCCGGGATGCACTGCTATATTATCATCATATTCAATCAGGTTACTCATAATGCGGACTCACCTCCTGTATTTCTACTATTCTTACCGATGTTGCGATTTCGTCAATATTGCAAGGATTATATTTATTTTCTCTCTCATCCAATGGTAATAGTATAATTCTCCATTTATCCTTTATAGTCTTAACATCTATAGCAAAAAAGCCTTTCCAATTTCCCTTCAAATTGTGAAAACGGAATGTAGGTGTCATAATAATATCTTTCAAGACTTCAGCCTGTTCAAGAGCATTTATTCTGGTAAGAAGGCTTATTGCCAGCCTTTTGTCCCCACCAAAAAGTTTTAAGGCTTCTTTCAAGTTTGAACACTGTTTTTGAGTTTTATCATCAGAATAAAGAATTTTCACCAAGATACTCCCAAGCAAAAAAATTACCCATAAGGTAATTTTACAGTATCATATTATTCATTTTTTGTCAAGTGTATTTTAAAAGAATTACCACTCCTAACCATTTAGATTAAGAGTGGCTTCATTATTTAATCCTTCTTATTTCTACTTTGTCAAAAGTTTGAATTTAGCCTGTTTCTTGTAAAATCCAACCCCATAACATATAACCTGCTCGTATCCGATGATTTCTTCAGCATACTTCTCGGTTATTATCTGTTTTATTGCTTCATCACATGCTTTATCAAGTCCGGATTCTTTCTTTGCTAATTTTGCCTCAATAATTATTGCCCTGCGATTCTTCTTGTCTTTTATCAGGATATCAGGCCTGCCAAGCCCTTTCTCCTTGTTAGAATCCACGAGATAACCCCGTCCGACAAAAATACCGGCAAGAAAAGCGTGATAGTAATCCTCGTTATAATCATAATAGCTGATCGTATCCCATAATAGTTCCGAAACAATCCTTGTAGTTTCAGTGGTATCCCGATTCCATAATGCATTTATAAGATTCCGGACAGCAGTTGTATCTACAGACTGCTTAAAATGCTCAACAACGGTATCCTTAAAAATTGAGGCAATCTCTCTGTTTGGTATTTTTAGCGAAACTTCTTCCCCTTCCTCTTGAGAATCCGCTTTAGTAACATATCCGGTCATCAGCAGTACACTCCACAGATTGTCCTCAGATGAATGCAATGTATCATATGTCAGTTCATCGGAAATCGTCTGAACTATGGTTCCGCCGTTTAGGAGTGCTTCGAATTTATCTGCAACATCAAAATCCGTGCGTTTCACAAATGTAAGAAGTATGGAATTGTGGCTGGTATTCTTCCAATAGTTCTTGGGTTTTGACTCTCTGTTAAAACAAAGGGATGAGACATGGTTGATCACATCCCATGGACAATAAACATAACTGTTGCCAAAAACATAACCGTCATACCATTCCTTGATTTCTTCACGGGCCTCGCTTCTGTCAGCAGCTGTAAGCAATGTTTCCACTTCATTTTCCAGGAATCCAAAATAGTTGCTAAATCTCTCATCCAATACAGAATAAGATGCAAAGTTGTTTGTACCGGTAAAGATGCTCTCTTTTGCTATACGCAGGCATCCTGTCACAACTGCAAACTTCAGGAATTCATTATCCTTAAGCGCCGTGCCCATGATTCCCTTGATAACATCAAGCATCTTGGAATAGTATCTATTTTCAGCAGTATCTCTTTCACTGGCTTTTGCCAGTGGGACATCATATTCGTCTATAAGAAGTATTACTTGCTTGCCATAGGTGGCATAAAGCATTCTCATTATGGTTTTAAGGGAATTTTTAACATCTGCCGACGTGCTTTTCTCTGCTTGAAGTCTGTCTAAAACCTCACTATCATATTTGTTTACATTTGAATTTTCGGCCAGATCAGCTAGACTTTTCCCAATATCAGCAAGCCGGACTCTTAACATATCATATGCATCATCGAAGTTTTCGGCCTCAACATCTTTGAAAGATACGAACAGCACAGGATACTGATTCATATACTCTTTGCAAAATGTCTTATGCTTTGTTATTTCAAGACCTTCAAATAAAGGTTTACTGTTTTTCCTTATGTTGAAGAAGTACTCCATCATGCTCATCATAAGAGTTTTTCCGAATCGTCTCGGTCTTGTGAACAAAGTGACTTCATTATCGGTTTTTTCTACAAGTTCATAAATAAGCTCCGTTTTATCGACATAATAATTGCCGGAATTACGCAGATCAGCAAAATTCGATTTTCCAACTCCTACTTTGAACGCCATGAATAAGACCTCCTTCCGAAATATTGTTTTATTTCTATCCTTAATCCTTCTTAAATGATATCGATGTATCAAGTCTTCCGTCAGCGATGGTCTTATCCACCCAGAGCTTCAAGGTCTCGATCGATACTGATATACGGTTCAGCTGCTCCTTGATGTTATTGAAATCCCTGAGCTCGTCATCCGTGATCTCTCCGTCGGCGGTGATCTCTATCAGACGCTCCTTTTCCTTATTCATGGCGTTTAGCGAAGCTATCATCTCCAAGATGATCTGTGAGAGATCCTGAACCCTTACCTCCGGTACATACCTCTGACCTATAGGACACTCATTGGCACAAAAATAGTTGCAAAGCTCCGGAGCCTTATAGCACTCTGCCATAGCCAGTATTTCATCAGGATGAGGAAGTGACTTCTCACTCTCTATCTTCTCTATCCTGTCGTCAGAGATGTACACCATTTCCTCACTGGCCTTCTGCCTGGTGTATTCGCATTTCTCACGACAGACCTGATAAATATTTTTGTTTTCCTTAATAGACTTCTTACCCATTTCTGATACCTTCCTCATTTATCATATTTAAGCAGTTACATTATAATATACCTTGTAAATTTACGCAATACCCTCGTATTCTTTTTAAGTTTCTTTCTTTAGGACTATCACGTTCTCCCCGGGCTGACGCCTGTTGTATATTGCTTCAAGCTGGCGGATAACCACCTTCTTCGGGCGCATTATCCTCTTCTCATGGCTCACCAGGCACTTATCAGCTTTGATACTTTTTAGCAAGTCTATCTGTTCCTTGAGCTTTTGAACATTATACTCCACATGCTCTTCTACGCCTTCTTTTTTGGGGACATATTTACAATATGTGGAGTCCCCCATAAATATGTACTCGTCATTGACTACCAGTGCCAGAGACCCCTTCGAATGTGATGAGGGCATGGGAATTATTTCAAGTTTAAGTTTTCCATTTTCCGTACCATACTCATCCGAACCAGCATCATTCTCTGCCCTTGAGACATCTATCTCATCTTCTATTATCACCGGCTCCGTTACTATCTCCCCGTCCGGAAGATATTTTTCCGTTCCTTTACCTATATACATCTTCTCGTATTTTACCGGCTCATAGCTTGTACTCACCGTATCACCCGGCAACATTCCTTCCTCACCTGCCCGGTGTTTCGTGAGCCACCATGTATGATCCGCATGAAAATGTGAGACCACTATCTTCATATTTCCCTTTAGGGCATACAGGAAGTCCAGACATTCATATGTACTTCCGACGTCAAAGAGATATGTGCATTTTTTCCCATATATTATCCCGACATCCGAGGATAGCGGTACCTCTGCTGCCGGGATATATGATATGTATTCATTTATCTTTTCTATCATTCCGTTATTTCATCCTTACCCAAGTGTTCCATGAGATCGGACATTTAAAAAATGTCCATCTTCTTTTCCCATTATAGCCTTCTTCCCTGTAAAAATCAAGTAAAGAAAACATACCGTACCCCTGCATACGGAATACGGTATGTTTTACATCTATGAGAAGCTACAAACACATGAAATAAACCACATTAAAATATTATGCTATCTCCTCTATCTGAGCGGTATAGAGCCTGTAATATGCTCCCTTCTTCTTCATGAGTTCATCATGGTTTCCTGTCTCTACGATTCCGCCATCATCTATATACATTATCTTATCACAATTCCTGATGGTCGACAGACGGTGTGCCACGATGAATGAAGTCCTGCCTTTCAGCATGGTGTTAAGTCCCTGCTGGAGGGCTTTTTCGGTCTGAACATCGATACTGGATGTCGCCTCGTCGAGAACCAGTATAGCAGGGGATGACAGAAGCGTACGTGCAAACGATATCAGCTGTTTCTGTCCCTGGCTTAAGAGTGAACCTCTCTCCTTTACTTCCGTTTCATATCCGTCGGGCATCTTCATGATGAACGGATCTGCACAGACTTTCTCACTGGCTTCCTTTATCTCCTTATCGGTAGCGTCCAGCTTGCCGTACAGGATATTCTGCTTGATGGTACCCGAGAATATGAAGCTATCCTGCATCATGATACCCATCTGGCTTCGGAGTGAATGAAGCGTAACCTTTGAGATATCCTGTCCGTCTATCAGTATCTCTCCCTTTCCTACATTATAGAAACGTGAGAGAAGGTTTACGATAGTACTCTTGCCGGCTCCGGTAGGTCCTACGAGTGCTATGCTCTCACCGGGTTTTACCTCGAAGGATACATTATGAAGTACCTCCTTACCCTCTTCATATGAGAAGCTAACATTCTTAAACTCCACATGTCCCTTTATAGGAGGCATCTCGGTAGCATCTTCCGCGTCATCTACGGTTACTTTCTCGCCCATGGTCTCAAATATACGCTCGAGGTAAGCCATATTGTTCAGGAAGTTGTTGAAAATATTTCCCATATTCATGATGGGCTGCCAGAAACGTGCCGAATATCCGGATATCGCGATAATGGTTCCTATGGATTTTGCTCCGCTCTCAAATACCATGATACCGAAGATAAATATTGCTGCCCTTATGAGAACAGAGATGGTATCGATTCCGGGCCACATCAGGTTGTTACACTGAACAGCCTTCATCCATGTCTTCCTGCAGTCTTCGGAAAGTCCCGCAAATATCTCGGCATTTTCATTTTCTCTCGCAAATATCTGAGTGATACGCGCACCTACTATGTTCTCCTGCAGATATGCATTTAAGTTGGAGCTTTTATTTGATACAGCCTGCCAGGCCTTACGCTGCCTGTTCTTCATCCAGAGCATGAATACCATAAGCACGGGCACACCGCACATTACTACCAGTGACATCTGAACATCCACCATCAGCATATAGATTACGATGATGATCAGGTTTATAGTCTCCAGAATAATATTTATCAGTCCGTTTGACAGCATGTCCGATACTGAGTTTACATAGTTTACAACACGTATCAGGATTTTGCCGTGGGGACGGTCATCATAATACTGGAATGACAGCTTCTGAAGATGTGCAAACAGGTCTTTTCTGATATCATATATGATACGCTGCGACACCTTTACCATCATCTTCGAACGGATCGTGGTAAAAAGTATGCTCACAGCATAAACCGATACCAGAAGTACTGCCAGAATTATCAGAAGCTTCATATCATGAGGGATCAATGCTTCATCTATCGCCTTCTGGGTGATGATGGGGGCTAACAGTCCCAGCGCACCTCCCAGGACGCTCAGGAACAGAGCAAGTCCCATCTGTTTTATATATTTTTTTATATAAGCGGATGCCAGAAGCAGATGCCTTATATCAAAAGGTTCATCCAGTCTTTCATCCTGCCTGTATGTATTTTTACGAGCCATGTTTTATGCCTTTCCTATTGTTATGCACTCATCTCACCGATCTGCAGGTTTACGAGATCTGCATAGTATCCGTTCTTCTCCACCAGTTCTTTATGCGTACCTTCCTCTATTATCCTGCCATCTTTGAGCACCAGTATCTTATCGGCTGCCTTTGTTGTCGATATACGCTGCGCGATGATGATCTTCGTACACGCAAAGTCCAGATTCCTCAGCGAATGCTGAATGACCTTCTCTGTTTCCATATCAACAGCCGAAGTCGTATCATCCAGGATAAGAATCGAAGGCTTTATAGCAAGTGCTCTCGCCAGTGAGATTCTCTGCTTCTGTCCGCCCGAAAGTCCTACGCCTCTCTCTCCTACTATGGTGTCATAACCTTCCGGAAGCTTCTCTATAAAGTCAGCTGCTGCTGAATACTTGGCATACTTCGTGACTTCATCGGGCTTCATGGTGGAAGCGCCATATGCTATATTTCCCTCTATGGTATCGGAGTACAGCAGGACATCCTGGGTAGCGAGACCGATATTCTTCCTCAGATCCTCTATCTTGTAGTCTTCCACAGGAACATCGTCCACCAGGACCTGTCCTGCGGTAGCTTCAAAGAATCTCGGGATCATCTGTATCAGTGAAGTCTTTCCGCATCCGGTCTCACCTATGATGGCTATGGTTTCACCGGGTTTAGCCACAAAAGATATATCCTTAAGTACCGGGTACTTGCCGTCATCGTATTTGAACGAAACATTTTTGAACTCAACCTTGCCTTCAAATCTCTCAGGATGCGCTATAGCATCGGGCTTATCCACTATCTCCGCTTCGGAATAATATATTTCCATGACCTTTGTAGATGCAGCCGAGAATCTCTGGAATTCATTCATAATGTTACCCATCTGTCTCATAGGGTTCGCTATAGCCCAGATAAGACCTGAAAATGCTACATAGTCACCCATCGAGAGCTCACCGTTCATGAAGAATATACCGCCGATCACCAGATGGATAACCGGTAAAGCGTTGGCGATGGTTTCAACCGCAGGGAAAAACTTAAGCCAGGTCATATGTGTGTTGATACCTGTCTCTTCAAAATCCTTGTTTGCCTTATCGAACTTATTTATCTCGTAATCTTCCCTTGCAAAGGCACGTACCACTCTGTTACCCGAGATATTTTCCTGTGCATCCGTGTTCATCCCGGCCAGTTTCTCTCTGAGCAGTGCATGTTTCGGAGCCACGCTTTTTCTGAACTTAAATACTATGGCAAATATCAGCGGTGAAACCACCAAAAGACATATAGCCAGCTTCCAGTTCATGATAAAGAAATACACTGCAGTAGCCGTAAACAGTGTGATGCATTCCACGATCATTCTGATGACCCATGCTATGTTGTGCCTTACGGCATCAAGGTCACCGGTTACTCTCGTCATAAGGTCGCCCGTACGGTATGTGCTGTAAAACTTCATGTCCTGACGCTGAATCTTGTCATACAGGAAGTTCCTTATACGGTACAGTGTTTTCTGTGATACATGTTCATACGCCATACAGTCCAGATATACTATGGTAACACGTATCAGTGTCAGTGCGACCATGACGATTATCAAGGTCATGAAATCATCTTTGTAGTCTGCGATATCCCACTCATTTTCCTGGATATCACGCAGGAGATCCACTATTTTCCCCGAAAAGAACGGAACCACGAGCTGCATGATATTGTAAACAGCTGTACCCGCTATAGCCAGCTTAAACAGGCCATGCTTCCCTTCCATGTTTTCCCAGAGCCACTGCAAACGTGTCTTTGGGAACTTGACGGGCCGTGTAACTTTTCTCTGATCGACCACTTTCCTGTCTGTTTTTTTATCGCTCATTTTCTTCATCCTCTCTCAATGCTTCAAACCTTCATTAGCACCATTTTACCACCCGGATACTTATATTCAATGTATTATCATTTACAAGATTTGTCCAAAATTGTAACCATTGCCGGAACTGTCTTGTTTTCATCATTACGACACCGGCTTCGTAAAAAAAGAGCGTGGGATCATTGCTCCACGCTCCTGTTTTATGCGAATTTACCTGTCTGTATTTAGAAGAATTTAAACCTGATGCTTTCGAGTTTCAACCCGTTTACGGGTGTGAAAAGCTTGAATACCGCATGTCTTGAATGAACAAACATGTCTTTTTCTATAGTCATGGGTTTTCCTGCGGTACCGTTAAATGTATATACTCCGTATACTTTTCCCGAATAGAATACCGATACCGGAAGCTGTGCGAGTTCACCGAGATCGGATGAAGCCGTGATGGCTATCTTGCACATACCCATGGTCTCAAAGTCGAATCCCAGAATTATCTCGTCTCCGCCCTTAAACTCCCTGTCAGTGAGGTCATAAGTGAAGTCCCTGCCTGCGGCTACATACTCTACATCAATTTCTTCTTCCTTGAACGAATCGTCGGCATCGTTCATCTCTATCTCGGCTTCGTTGCCTGTGAGACGCTCAAATGCATACATGGTCATAGCCTGACCGCAGATATTCATTGCAGATCTCTGAAGTTCTGCTATCGTGAGCCTGCCGTCTGCGAGAGCCTCCTCCAGATTGTCACCGTGCTTGTTCTGTGAAGAATCGGGGCATACCATGTAGAGATCGTTCTGAGCTCTTACCATGGCTGCGAAATTGTTTCTTTCACCGGCTCCGCCCTCTTCACTGGTCATAGCCCACCAGTCCGTCATGACTATGCCCTTGAATCCCCACTGCTCCCTGAGGATCGTGGTATTTAAGTCATAGCAGCTCGAAGTCCATGTTCCGTTCAGGCTTCCATATGTAGTCATAAACGAATCTGCCACACCTTCCCTCACGGTTATCTCAAAGCCTCTAAGATATATCTCTCTCAGTGCTCTTTCGGAGATTACGGAATCCACAAAGTGCCTCTTTGTCTCCTGATTGTTTCCCGCAAAATGCTTTACTGTTCCCGTGACTCCCGCATAGTGGAGACCTTTAAGCATAGCCGATCCCATAAGTCCTGTAAGTAGCGGATCCTCCGAGAAATATTCGAAGTTACGGCCGTTCAAAGGATGTCTGTGGATATTCATTCCGGGTCCTAAGAGGTTATCCACATTGTTCTTTACCATCTCTACGGATGTAAATTCATATAGCTTCTCTATAAGCTCTGTGTTAAAAGTAGATGCCAGCAAGAATCCGCTCGGAAGCGAGAATGCCAGGGCTCCGGTATCAAGTCTCATACCTGAAGGTCCGTCATCACAGCAGCACGCAGGAACGCCTTTTGCCTCGATGCTGTCGGTCACGCCACCATATGCAGCTGCGGTACCGGCCGTAACTCTGGGGCTTCCCATTCCTTCGCCCCTCACCATGGATATCAGTTCTTCCTTTGTAAACTGAGCTACAAAATCATCCATGGACACCTTACCGTTCTTTACATCTATCAGCTTATATCCCTTGTCCCCGGTCATGGGTATTTCTTCAGGGATACGGGATCCACGCTTTTCGCTCATCGATACCTTACGTACAGGAACTTTTTCCTTTACCATAAAAGGAATATCATCGGGCATGTCACATACCACAGCCTTCATCCTGTCAAATTCACGAACGGGTGCCATGGCGCTTTCAAGTTTCTCTAAGCAGATATTTTTTTCGAGAACAAAACTTCCCGAATATACAGTGTCCCTGACATTATCGCCCGCAAGCACGGAATAGCCGCCTTTTTCAAGCACCCAGGCTGTTCCGAATCCCAGAGTTCCCGCATCATCGAAAGACGCAAAGTCACGGCTTCCGCATTTTAGTTCCACCACCTGCTTCTCACCGGGCCTCAGCATCTTTGTCTTAGCAAATGCCGTCAGTACCTTACCTGGTTTCCCCATCTTTCCCATAGGTGCCGATACGAACTGCATGACTACCTCTTTTCCCGGATAGTCGCCTTCGTTGGTCACTTCTACGGTCTGTGTGATATCCACACCCTTGCATGTGATATCAGCCTTGATATCCAGGGGCTCTACCCTGAAATTAGTATATGAAAGTCCGTATCCGAACGGGAATCTCACCTTGTCCTTGGCTGCGGTTTCAAAATACCTGTATCCTACATATATATCCTCTTCATAGAACAGATCCTCGGTTCTTCCGAATGTTCCTGACGAGGGATAGTCCTCCAGTTCGTAAGCTACAGTTACAGGAAGATGTCCGGAAGGTGATACCTCTCCCAAAAGAACTTTTGCGGTACCGTATCCTCCTACCATTCCTCCCTGCCATGCGATGAGAACTGCATCGGGATTTACCTCATCAATAAAGCTGAAATCCAGTATATTTCCGATATTGAGGATCACGGCTACCTTTGAAAATTCTTTTCTGACCTTCTTCAATGTAGACAGTTCTTCGGGATAAAGCTTAAAAGCTCCTTCTTTATCCACGTTATCCTGATCTTCTCCGGCGGTCCTGGCAATAATGACCAGTGCCATGTCGGAGTGCTCTGCAGCGTCCTTTACCGCATCCTCTTCTATATCATATTCTTTCTGTGACCAGGGATCTGCTCCCCATCCGCATCCTACTTCGAGGGGATGTTCCTTATCCCAAAGCTTATATATTTTCTTTAAAGGTTCATAGATTTTGATGTCCTTTGACTCTTCCAGTGCATCGAGAATACCGGTTACTTTTTTAACATTTACCATACCGCCGGATCCCAGTCCGCTCTTATAGTAATGGAACTGCATCCTTCCGAAAACAGACACTACCGTTCCCTTCTTCACAGGAAGAATACCGCCTTCATTCTTAAGCAGCACCTGTCCTTCCGAGATGGCCTCTATAGCAGTCTCCCTGTATGCATCATAGTCAAGAACGTATTTCATATGAACCTCCTTAAAAGTCTCTATACGCTGAACAATCCCCGGGTAAAAATGATATTTTTCAAACCCCATGGATATAATACCCCATACAATCTTGAAAAACAATGTATTAAAATGTACGGTTTAATCTATGTAAAAAAACAGGGAGCATATCTCTATGCTCCCGTCAAAGTCACCTCGAAAACGCCTTCAGCGTTTCCTCGGTAACAAAACGATGCTTCGCATCTCATTTCAGTCGGGGCTTGAACCCCGCCTGAAACGAAGATATCCCCCACCTTCGCTACGCTAAGAGGTGGGGGATATCTTCTGTTTTGTTATA
>JAEEKN010000274.1 GCA_016282435.1 Lachnospiraceae bacterium
ATATTAACCACGGATATAATACAAACAGAAGAGTTATCCTTTCTAGGTAAATAAATCAGAAAGGATGACTTTTTTTATGCAGATTGAATTAAAAGACTTAAGCCTTACTTATCCTAACGGGAAAAAGGCACTTAAAAATGTAAACCTGTCACTTAAAACACCCGGTATGATCGGTCTTTTGGGACCGAACGGAGCCGGAAAAACATCTCTTATGAAGATGCTGGTGGCTTCTTTACTCCCATCTGAGGGAAGTATCACTTTAAACGGACAGCCTCTTAAAGAAAAGGAAAATGAACTGAAAACTGCACTGGGGTATCTCCCTCAGGATTTCGGTCTGTTTGACGAACTGAGCGTAAAAGAGTTCTTAAATTATATGGCTGCCCTAAAGTTCATACCGGATTACAAAAAAGCAGTCAGTGAAGTGATATCTCTTGTAAACCTTGAGGAAAAATCCAAAGCAAAGATTAGGACCCTTTCGGGTGGACAGCGACAGCGTGTGGGAATAGCGCAGGCTCTATTGGGGAATCCCGAGTTTCTCATTTTTGATGAACCGACTGTAGGCCTTGATCCTGAGGAACGTGTACATTTTCGAAATCTGTTCTCTCAAAAAGCCGCTGACAAGCTGGTGTTACTTTCCACACATATTATCGAAGATGTTCAGTCCGTATGTGATCACATCATAGTTATTGATCATGGAACGGTTCTGTTTACCGGCACACCATCTGAACTTATAACTATAGCTGTAGGACACATGAAAAAGGAAGAACCAACATTGGAAGATGCATATTTATATCTGATTTCACAGAATAAAACAGAGAAAAAGGGGGAGAGATGATGAGATATATTCGTTTAATCCCCGGGGAGTTTTTAAGGCTCGTAAGGAGCAGAATATCTGTATTTGCTATTGTGCTTACAGTTATCTCACCAATACTTGGTATATGTTTTTATAAACAGGTACTTTCAGAAACGATGCAGTCAATATATATTGCAAATCCATCCATTGCAGGAGGCATAGCCGGGTTCATACTGTTCGGACTGCTGACAATCTATGAATATGACAGATTGGCAAAAACAGGAGTTGACCGTTTGACAGACTCTGTAGTATCTAAAGTCAAGATGACTTCAGTAAGACTTTTTGCACTTTTACTGCTTGCACTTTTAACTATTATGATCACTATCTTAGTCTGGTTGCCGGTGAGCACTATATTGGTCGGAGATGTTTTTACTTTTGATGATTTCTTTTCCTCATATCTGATATTTATGGGGACTTCGATTATTTTTGGAATACTTTCAGCTGCATCCTGTTACAATATATTTTGTCGTTTTGACCTGTCGGCAATCATTCTCATAGCAGAAGCAGTACTATCTTTAACGGTTTGGAAGGATAAATGGCAACTATGTTTATTAAATCCGCTAGTTGATGCATTGTCGGATGATTTCTCAAATCACAGAGTATATATGTCGGTGGCATATATGAAGATGTGCTGGATGTTGGCAATTATCGGAATAAGTATTCTGTCCGGGCTATGTATCAGAAAGTATGGGAAAAGTTTGACGGGGTCATTCCTGCTTGGTGTCCGAAAGGTATATAAACCTGTAATTTCGGTCTTATTGCTTACGGGTGCGGTACTGATGTATATTTTTCAGCCAATGGTTGATAAAAGTAACTTGGACCTTAGTGTGTTCAGCTTTAATGAAACTGAATATCTTGAGGATGTGCTGTGTACCGGCTACGAAACCAAAATAAAGCCGGATGTTGTAACAGGTAAAGTGTCCGGAAGTACTGTTTTTAGAATTACCAATTATTCTCAAGAGGAGCGTACGGCAGAACTGACTGTCACACCCGGTTATGAGATCAGTTCGCTAAAAGCAAACGATAAAAGCATACCTTTTTACGTGGATGATTACCAGGAGTTTAATGCACAAAGGGTTATGCTGGACTTACCGGTTGATGAAGAGATAAAGCTCGAGATTGGATACTCTGGATTTTTAAGAGAAGAAAGTTATGCAAGCTCTATGCAGGGAAGACGCGAGATCAGCAGACATTTTATCTGTCTGGAAAATGAGAATATTACTCCGGGATTATTAAATATCGGTTTTGATTACGATGTATTTGACAGATCCTGCGATGTGATACTGCCGGCAAACATGAAACTGGTTTCTTTTGGCGAAAGAGAAGATAAAGTAATCAGCGAAAACGATGACGGGACCAAAACATGGCGCTTTTCGGGGGATTGTATGTTTGCCGGAGATTATATAAAGGAAGACGTTGAAACTCTGGCGGGTAATGTTAGTTTTTATTATGGTGCAAAACATAAGGAGTTTTTCGATGAAATCGGCGTAAAGAATGTGATAAAGACTGTAATGGATTACTGTACGGAAAAGTTCGGATGTCTCAATACTCTTTCTGAAAATGGCTTGAAGCTGATAGAAAACCGCTTGTCTGACAGCGGATATGCAGGATATGGAGCAAGTACGATGGATGAGTCGGATTTTACAAAAAACAACATGAAAGATACTTCAAAGGGTGCTACAGGCGGAGAAGTCATGATTCACGAACTGGTTCATCAATGGTGGGGACTGGGACGCATGTGTGATGAAGACGATAATGGGTGGTCTGCTGAAGGACTTACGGTTTATACATCATATCGTATAGCAAAGGAGCTGTACGGTGGGGAATATGCCCGTGAAAACTATATCAATATGTGGAAAGAGAATCTTGAAATGTATCATAAGAATTTTTATGTGCGTAATCCGGAATATATGGACAGGCTGTCTGAGGAAGACCGCGATAGGATAATATGCAGTCTTTATGATTTAATAAGATATGATGAGATGCCACTGAAGATTTTAAAAGCAGAGCAGCTTGTGGGCGGAGAAGAAGCATTTGACGAGATACTTTATGGATTATTCAACAGTGAGCTTGATCCTGAAAATCCTTATCTTACATATGAGGAATTCTTAAATGCTTGCGGGCTAAGAGAGGAGGAACTTGAACTTGAACAGAATATATGGATATGAATGCAGAAGACTTATCTTAAATAAGTTTTTTATTGGTATCAGTGTACTGATACTTGTATACGGATGGCAAGTCATAAAAAATATAACAATACTCGGAGTATCATTTACAGCACCATTTTCTGCCTGGAGCTTTGGGGATTATCTGAGCCATATGGGTGTCTTTTTGTGGATAGGGATTTTGTTTTTAATTGGATTTTATCATACAAAAGCAGAGAAGCGGCGAGCCGTTATATTTGAAACCGCACCTGTGAAGCCCTATGTTCATGAACTGATAAGGGTTGGAGCGATACTAACTGTTACAGTTTTGTTGGTCATTATTGTATGTTTACCGGCAGTTGTTTTTTATGGAAGTGTATTTGACTTGTATCCGGCAGGGATGATCCTCTGTGTAACACTATTCACTTTGTTTCCGATAGCAGTCTTTGCTATCGGGAGCGGAAAACTTTTGGCACATGTGGGTACACCTGTTTTGTACATATGGATGTCAGTACCCTTTATCTTAAAAATGATTCCACTCCCGGAGAGTTTTGGTTTGCTTAATGGAAGCTTTTTTACTGAACGCCCTCTTAGTATAGAAGAATTAGATCCTGAATTCTCTCTGACAGTCGGAGTGATTATGGTACAAAGCATAGTATTTATACTTGGCGTTCTGATGATTTTCTTTAAGAATAAAAGGAAAAGATAAGTGACACATTTCATGTATCTTTGTGTCTCTTTACTAAAATAGCTTTTATTGACATTTATCAATAAATATTGCTATAATAGTACCAATATTCATTTTATAGAAAAATTTGACTTAATTTATGGGATACTAGTGTTTGGGTAGAAGAAAGGATTAATAAACTGATGGTACGGGAAGCAAGAAAAGAAGATTTGGATGCTATATTGAGTCTGTATTTGTTTTTGCATGAAGAGAGTATTCCGGAACATGATACTCATCTTGAAAAGATATGGGATCAGATAATAGAAGATCCAAATCATCATTTACTTGTCAATGAGATAGACGGACGAATTGTTTCATCCTGTGTATGTGTTATAATACCGAATCTTACAAGGAATGTCAGACCGTATGCTTTCGTGGAAAATGTCGTAACACATGCGGATTATCGAAAAAAGGGGTACGCCGGGGAATGCCTGGACTATGCAAGGAAGATTGCGGAACAGGAAAACTGTTATAAGATGATGCTTCTTACCGGATCAAAGAAACCGGAGACGTTGCATTTCTATGAGAAGGCAGGATATAACAGCACTGACAAGACGGCTTTTATTCAGTGGCTGGGGATGGATAAATGATGCGAGGGGGCATTACATATTATACAAGAGGATTTGTGTATGGATAAGGATTGGGCAGAGAACAATAAAGAAATTCAGAAACTGATATCTAAGGAAGCTACATTTAATGAAGCTATAGAAAAACTGATCGCATTCAGGGAAGAAATGTTTGGGCAGATCACATCGATCGTTGAAGGATATCCTAAGGAGGCTTTTTTTCAGATGCCGTTTGCAAAAGCAGCCGGATATCACAGCAAAACTCTTGCATATTCTATATGGCACATATACAGGATAGAGGATATTGTTGCACATGAGATTATCTTGGAGGATGAGCAGGTACTGTTTAAGA
>JAEEKN010000275.1 GCA_016282435.1 Lachnospiraceae bacterium
GAGGATTTTATGGCAAAATTATCAATGAAATTAAAGCAGCAGCGTCCTGCTAAATTCTCTACCAGAGCATACACACGCTGCAGGATATGCGGACGTCCTCATGCAGTATTACGCAAGTACGGCATCTGCAGAATCTGCTTCCGCGAGTTAGCATACAATGGACAGATACCCGGCGTTAAGAAAGCAAGCTGGTAAGAAGGAGGAAAAGTACAATGATGAACAGCGATCCTATTGCAGATATGCTTACAAGAATCCGTAATGCAAATACTGCAAAGCATGATACAGTAGATGTTCCCGCTTCAAAGATGAAGGTTTCCATCGCTAACATCCTTCTTAATGAGGGCTATATCAAGTCTTTCGAGCTTGTTGATGCAGGAGCATTCAAGAACATTCACATTACATTAAAGTACGGCAAGGACAAGAACGAGAAGGTTCTTTCCGGATTAAAGAGAATCTCTAAGCCCGGTCTTCGTGTTTATGCAAACGTAGAAGATATGCCTAAGGTATTAGGTGGCTTAGGAACAGCCATTATTTCAACAAATAAGGGCGTAATCACAGACAAAGAGGCACGCAAGGCAAACGTAGGCGGAGAAGTTCTGTGTTTCGTGTGGTAAATGCTAAAAAGCTTAGTGAGTAAATTTTCATAAAAAATGCAAGCTTGCTTGCGATTTTATAAGAAAATTTACGAGCGTGCAAATCCATGAGCAAGAAGCGGTGCGAAGCAGCGCGGGATTGTGAATGGATTTGAGGATTGCGAGAGCGAAGCGAAGCAATCTGTAAGCTTTTTTAGATAGCATAGTTTATATAATAATTTAGGAGGTACGGGCATGTCACGTATAGGTAAGATGCCAATCGCTATACCTGCAGGCGTTACTGTAAGTGTAGCAGAAAATAATACGGTTACCGTAAAGGGACCCAAGGGAACTCTTACAAGAGTTCTTGCACCTGAGATGGAAGTTAAGGTAGAGGGTGCAGAAGTAGTCGTTAGCAGACCTAACGATCTAAAGAGAAGTAAGTCTCTTCACGGACTTACAAGAACACTTATCAACAATATGGTTGTAGGTGTTACACAAGGATACGAGAAAGCTCTTGAAATCAACGGCGTTGGTTACAGAGCAGCTAAAGAAGGAAAGAAGCTCGTTTTAAGCCTTGGTTACTCACATCCTGTCAACATGATCGATCCCGAAGGAATCGAGTCTACTGTTGATAACAACAGAATAGTTGTTAAAGGTATTGATAAAGAAAAAGTTGGTCAGTATGCAGCTGAGATCAGAGACAAGAGAAGACCTGAGCCTTATAAGGGCAAGGGAATCAAGTATGTCGATGAAGTTATCAGACGTAAGGCCGGCAAGACAGGTAAGAAGTAAGGAGGGACGTATAAATGTTTAAGAAAGAAAGTAGAACAAAAATCCGTGAAAAGAAGCATATGAAGGTTCGCAATCGTTTCTCCGGTACCGCTGAAAGACCTCGTCTTGCAGTATTCAGAAGCAATGAGCATATGTATGCTCAGGTTATCGATGATACTGTAGGAAACACACTGGTAGCTGCATCAACGGTTGAAAAGGATATTAAGGCAGAGCTTGAACATACAAACACTGTTGAAGCTGCTTCCTATCTTGGAAAAGTAATTGCGAAGAGAGCCCTTGACAAGGGAATCAAGACAGTCGTATTTGACCGTGGCGGTTTCATATATCAGGGTAAAGTCCAGGCACTGGCTGAGGCAGCCAGAGAAGCCGGTCTTGAATTCTAAGAGGAGGGGACAGATGAAACGTTCAATAATTGATACAGCAAATTTAGAATTAGAAGATAAAGTTGTTACCATCAAGCGTGTTACCAAGGTTGTAAAGGGCGGACGTAACATGAGATTCTCTGCACTTGTAGTAGTAGGTGACAAAAAAGGTCATGTAGGTGCAGGACTTGGTAAGGCAGCAGAAATTCCCGAGGCTATCCGCAAGGGCAAGGAAGCTGCTATGAAGCACATGATCGAGCTTCCTCTTGATGAAAACGGAAGTGTTCCTCATGATTATATCGGCAAGTTCGGTTCAGCTACAGTTCTTATGAAGCGTAGCCCTGAAGGTACCGGTATCATCGCAGGCGGCCCTGTACGTAACGTACTGGAGCTTGCAGGATTCAAGAACATCCGTACAAAGTCACTTGGTTCAAACAACAAGCAGAATGTTGTACTTGCTACCATCGCCGGACTTAGCGAGCTCAAGACTCCTGAGCAGGTTGCAGCAGCACGTGGTATCAGCATTGATGAGCTTAAGGCTTGATAAAAAGGAGGATATCATGGCAGATAAATTAAAGGTTACATTAGTAAAATCTACTATTAGTGCCCTTCCTAAGCATAAGAGAACAGTTGAAGCTTTAGGATTAAACAAGCTTAACTCCTCGAATGAGCTTCCTAACAATGAAGCTGTAAAGGGAATGATTTTCCAGGTTAAACATCTGGTTAAAGTAGAGGAAATCTAATCGGTAGGAACCACCGAGGTTCTTATCGGAAAGGAGAACATAATGAATTTAACAGATTTAAGACCTGCCGAGGGTTCGGTTAAGAGCAACAACTTCCGTAAAGGTAGAGGACATGCTTCAGGAAACGGCAAGACAGCAGGTTATGGACATAAGGGTCAGAAGGCTCGTTCAGGTCGTCCGAGAGCAGGTTTTGAAGGTGGACAGAATCCTTTCTTCAGAAGATTGCCCAAGAGAGGCTTTAACTGCAGAAATACAAAGGAAATTATAACAATTAATGTCAGCATGCTTGAAAAGCGTTATGAGAACGGAGCTGATGTTACTATCGAAAGTCTTATGGATGTTGGTCTTATCACCAATCCTAAGGATGGAGTTAAAATACTTGGGAATGGAGAGTTAACCAAGAAGCTCAATGTTAAGGTAAACGCTTTCAGTGCAACCGCAAAGGAAAAGATTGAGAAACTTGGTGGAAAAGCAGAGGTGATCTGATATGTTAAAAACATTCATCAATGCTTTTAAGATCAAGGAAATCAGAATGCGTCTGCTCTTCACATTGCTTTGTCTTGTTGTAGTCAGGATCGGTTCAAACATAACCGTTCCTGCCATCAACAGCGACATGCTTGCTGAATGGGCAAACAATCAGCTTGCAAGTGGTTTACTTGGAACACTGACAGGTGGTGCTTTGTCAAGTCTTTCGATTTTCGCACTCAGCATTTCACCTTACATCAATGCAGAAATTATCATGCAGCTGCTCACCATCGCTATTCCCCGCTTAGAGGAAATGCAGAAAGACGGTGAGGACGGAAGACAGAAGATACAGAAGATTTCAAGATATCTTACTATAGTTCTTGCACTTATTGAGTCAACAGCTATGGCGATCAGCTTTGGCAGATCCGGATATTTTGTAGGCGGTACTTCTGATTTTACACAGGTAGCTACAGTAGCACTTGCATTTACAGCAGGTACTGTATTCCTTATGTGGCTTGGTGACAAGATCACAGAGAAGGGTGTTGGAAACGGTATATCAGTTATCCTCTTGATCAATATCGTTGCACGTCTTCCTCAAGATCTTAATACACTCGTTACTACCTTCGTTACAGGCGCAAGCACTGTAGTATGGGGCGTAATAAGTGCGGTTATCATCGCAGTCATCATTGTTGGTATGGTTGTACTTATTGTTCTTCTTCAGGATGCTGAGAGAAGAATCCCGGTACAGTATACCAGAAAAATCGTAGGTCGTAAGCAGGTAGGCGGTTCGGGATCCAATATCCCCTTGAAGGTTAACACCTCCGGTGTCCTTCCCGTTATCTTCGCCATGTCGATATTACAGTTCCCTATCATCATCGCTTCATTCTTCGGTGTTCAGGGGAACAGACTTGAAGGCAGTAACTTCGGAACAAAGATTCTTTATCTTATCGATCAGAATCACTGGTTCCACTTAAAGCCTGAAGGTGAATTTAAGTATACATTGGGTGTGATCATTTATATCGCACTGATCCTGTTCTTTGCATATTTCTATACAGCAGTATCATTCAATCCTATAGAGATATCAAACAACTTAAAGAAGCAGGGCGGATTTATTCCCGGTATCAGACCCGGAAAGTCCACATCCGATTATCTTACAGGAATATTAAACAAGGTAATATTTATCGGTGCTATAGCACTTGCAATCGTTGCTGTACTTCCGATATTCTTTACCGGAATCTTTGACGTCAGCGTATCATTCGCTGCAACCTCTATCATCATCGTTGTAGGCGTTGTCCTTGATACTATGAAGCAGGTTGAGTCCATGATGGCAGTACGTCATTACAAAGGATTCCTTGATAACTAAGATTTTTACCGGCGGGGATTATATATCTTCGCCGGGTTTTCGGGTTTTTGCAGAGAAACAACCTGACACCAAAAGGTGTTAAACTAAAAGAAAGGTTTGGAAGGGTTTTATGAAAATTGTAATGTTAGGGGCTCCCGGAGCAGGAAAAGGTACACAGGCCAAGATGCTTGCAGCAAAGTACGGAATTCCTCATATATCTACCGGCGATATCTTCAGAGCCAATATAAAAGAAGGAACAGAACTTGGAAAGAAAGCTAAGGAATATATGGATCAGGGTCAGTTGGTTCCGGATTCACTTACACTCGACCTCATCATGGACAGATTCAGCAAAGCTGACTGCGCAAACGGATACGTTCTTGACGGATTCCCCAGAACCATTCCCCAGGCAGAGGCACTTACAGCTGCATTAAAGTCCAAGGGAGAGAAGGTTGATTTCGCTATCAACGTAGACGTTCCGGATGAGAACATTATAAACAGAATGTCGGGAAGACGCTGCTGCTTAAAGTGCGGCGGAACATTCCACGTAAAGTACAATCCTCCCAAGACTGAAGGGATCTGTGACCTTTGTGGCGCAGAACTTGTTATCCGTGATGACGACAAGCCTGTGATAGTAAAGAAGAGACTTGTAGCATATCACGATCAGACACAGCCCCTCATCGACTATTATGAGAAAGAAGGAGCTCTCCGTAATGTTGACGGAACAGTCGATGTTGAGGTAGTATTTGAGAATATCGTAAAAATATTAGAAGCATAAAATCCTAACGGTGTCATCCTTAAGCACAATAGCATGAAGGATCTTATAACGATATATTTGGCGGATATATCGCTTAAAGTGAAATAGAACCGTCCACCGATACCACATCGTATCAGTCGGACAAGAAAGGCTACAGAGATGGGAATAACAATTAAATCAGAACGAGAGATAGAACTCATGCGCGAAGCAGGAAAGATTCTGTCAAAAGTACATGATATACTCGCCAAAGAAGTGAAGCCCGGTGTATCAACCTGGCATATAGACAAAGTAGGAAAAGAAGCAATTTATGATTTCGGGTGCAAGCCCTCATTCCTCGGGTATGACGGATATCCCGCTTCCATATGTGTATCTGTGAATGACGAAGTAATACACGGAATACCCAGCAAGGACAGGATATTAAAAGAAGGCGATATAGTAAGCCTTGATGCCGGTGTCATTTACAAAGGATATCAGTCCGACGCCGCACGTACACATGCCTGCGGAGAGATCAGTCCCAGAGCAAAGGAACTGATAGAGGTTACAAGACAGAGCTTTTTTGAAGCTATAAAGTTTGCAAAAGAAGGCAACCATCTTTTTGATATTTCCGCTGCGGTAGAAGATTGTGTTACACCGCACGGATTTACATGTGTCAGGGATTTCGTCGGACACGGTATAGGACGTGAGATGCATGAGGAACCCCAGATACCGAATTTCCATCAGAAAAGACGTGGCCCCAAGCTTTATGCTGGAATGACGCTTGCGATAGAACCCATGATAAACATAGGAAGACCCGATGTAGTATGGATGGACGATGACTGGACCATAGTAACAGAAGACGGTTCGCTCTCTGCTCACTATGAAAATACAATACTTATAACCAAAGGAGAGCCTGAGATACTCTCACTGGTTCCGCCCAGTCAGTTGTGATTGATACCAGGTGCCGCCGGGGTGCAAACGAAAGCGGTGCAAAATAAAGTAATAAACACTGTCAAAGAAATAAACACTGTCATCCTGAGCGAAGCGAAGGATCTTATGAAAACAAGGAGATAGCGAATGTCGAAAGCAGACGTAGTTGAAATTGAAGGCACAGTAGTTGAAAAGCTTCCCAACACCATGTTCCAGGTAGAACTGGAGAACGGTCACAGGGTGCTCGCCCACATCAGCGGTAAGCTGAGAATGAACTTCATAAAGATCGTTCCCGGCGATAAAGTAACACTTGAACTTTCACCTTATGATCTTACAAAAGGAAGAATCATCTGGAGAGATAAATAAATAAAAAAAGTATTTGACATTTGTGATTTGTTGTGATAAAATGCAAATGTTGGACTTTTTTGTCAATTAGAACTACATAGAAAGGTGTGAAGAAGATGAAGGTTAGATCTTCGGTTAAACCGATTTGCGAAAAGTGCAAAGTAATCAGGAGAAAGGGAGCTATCAGAATCATCTGTGAGAATCCCAAGCACAAGCAGAGACAGGGCTGATATTTATACTTACAACTAAATATAGATAGCACTTGCTTTCTGCGTTACTGTACCCGAGAGTACAGTGATATTGTGGGCAAAAATCCGTGAGGATTTATTGCTAAAAGACAGAGTGTCATCATCACTTTTGTCTTACCGGAAGGTACACAATTTAAAGCGGCTGAAAATGTTTAAGCTACAATAATGCTTAAACGGGGCATTCTGCGTAAATGGCGGAGTATGCTCATTGTTCATGCCGGTTTATGCCGGCTATTATTATTTTATACGGAGGTGCAAAAGCGCGTATGGCTCGTATCAGTGGTGTTGATTTACCAAGAGATAAGCGTGTAGAAATCGGTCTTACCTATGTATATGGTATAGGCAGGGTTAGTTCAAACAAGATTTTGGACAAAGCAAATGTAAATCCGGACACAAGAGTCCGTGATCTTACCGACGACGAAGTTGCCAGAATTGCTAAAATCGTTGATGCAGAATACCTGGTAGAGGGTGATTTAAGACGTGAAACCGCTCTTAACATCAAGAGACTTCAGGAAATCGGATGCTACAGAGGAATCCGTCATAGAAAGGGTCTCCCCGTTCGTGGACAGAATACCAAGAATAATGCTAGAACTCGCAAGGGACCCAGACGTACCGTTGCGAACAAGAAGAAATAATTAGGAGGAAGGCTTAAAATGGCAGCAAAAGCAACAGCTAAA
>JAEEKN010000276.1 GCA_016282435.1 Lachnospiraceae bacterium
ATAATATTTTCCATTATTCATACGATAACACTGCCTCCTGATGCCGGGTTACCCCAATTATTCAAAATAGTCCTTTCATTAGATGATACTATCCCTTTTGTGCATCTGCTGCCAAAAGAATCATTATCATTTACTCTTCCGACTTCTTCCAGAATGCTCTAAGCAGCAAAATATCTATGGTACAATCCTTGTTTCGTTTTTAATATTCACGGAAAGATTAGCTCTTAACGCTTTTAGCTCCGCATCCGTAAGTCCGATTTTTTTTAAGTACTTAGCAGCACATTTTGCAAGATCTCTTGTAGATAAATCTTTTTTCTTATCCTTTTTCTTAAATGTAAACGCTTCTTTTAGTGAAGTGACAATATTGCCATTCATGATGGCCTCATATCTGGGGGAACCCGGTGTTACACCGTAATAATTATAATATGTAACCATATAGTCCTCGGTTACTTCTTCATATGTTGCGCCCATAAAGCATTCAAGGAGAGCTGCAACATAACCGGCACGGTCCTTGCCTTCCTTACAATGTATTGCATATACACCCGGATTAGCAGCCATAAATTTAAGGCCTTCAGCAAGTTTAGCCTTAAATTCAGAAGTTTCAAGTCCGACCGGCAGATCAAGGCACATAAAATTCGTTGTTGAATAATAAGTGTCATCAAAGCCTTCATAATTTCTGGCCTTTTTTTCATAATCTGCCAGATTAAGTATTACCGTGACACCTGCTTCTTTTATGGCTTCATCGGCATATGTGTTTCTTTTCTTAGAAGGATTAATCGGTGATGATGTCCTGTACAGCACACCTCTGCCCATACCGTTTGTAGTAACTTCACGGAAATTGGCGAATTCTTTATCAGTTAGATTGGGATAATCTTCACGGTTCTTGGATCTGGATACGGTACGCAACTGTATTTCTTCTGCATAAGCTCCGGCCTTTTTAAGTGAAATAGTAACCTCCACCGGTCCGGTGATATCATCTTTATAGTTCCATTCAAATGTTCCATCTTTATGTATCGTTTTCTCTGCCAAATTATACTTCACAGCAAAACATCCGGTATTTACTGAAAGCAATACATAAGTATCCTTTTTCCTGGCAAATATACCCGGCTTGCCTGAGTCAACATCGGTATAATTTGCGCACAGAGGTAACTTTAAGGTTTTATCTAAGAATTTTACTTTCAAAATATCCCCATAATTATATCCGGCTGATTTAATCTCTTTGCATGAAAGTGAAAGAGAGATATGACCATGTTTGTCAATATCCTCCACATCAAATGTAGCCGTCAGTTTCTTGGGCTTTGCCGCAGAAACCTTAACAGGCTGTATAACTACAAGCCCGGCTATGATCGAAAGTATCAGACTTAATACGACAATACTGTTTTTTTTGTTTCTCATGCTTTCCCTCCTTCATTCAAGGCTTTTCAAATGTTCATGCAACTCCTACCCTTTGTTGGGCCATCGGTACCGGAAACATAGTTTGCACGGAACTCCATATTGATATCCCTGATTTCTTTTTTATCTCCCATAAGTGCTTTATCGGATTCACACCCTTTGCCATGTAATCATTATACCAAATCAAAATTTTGTTTTCAAACCCCAAATGCTCTTTTTCATAAAAAAGAACTGGCTTCAAATCCATCTCTGGATCTAAAGTCAGTCATTCACATATCTGTATTCGGACATATTTATATCCTTATATCAATAGAAGCATTATTTTATTTCAAAGCCTTCCCAACCATATTCTATGGGAATAACAATACTCCATTCGTTATTCTTTAATCCTCCGTTGACTCCATTATGCCATGTATCTGTACCGTCCAGTTCTTTAAGGACTTTTATCTCTCCTCCATCAGGATCGATGATAAGGAGATCATCATCTGATACATTATTCAGATCAGCGTTCTTTTTTACACCAACTACTACCACAGTATGTCCAATGCTTTCTCTTTTATCTCCAAGTCTAAGAGCAGAGGGAATACCATTTGCAGCCATCTGTCCACATACATTTCTTTTGACTTGTGCGTCGCTAAATTTATATCCAATTTTACATGTACTTATTTTATCACTTTCCCTCCATGCACATCCAACACCATCTATCCATTCAGTTTTCTCATATACTTCATTTCGTGCAAGTGAAATAATTATATTTGCTGAAGCCAAAGTACAATCATTAGATTTTTTCATTTTTAAACAATACTTTTTGTCCAAATTATTTACAACAGTGAATTCAGATGATTTATAGGTGTACTCCTTAACATCGTATTTAGCTTTATTATTATATAGTTTTATAAACATAGCAGGACGAACACCATGACTATAATAAACGTATCCGTAATCAAAACTGTTTCCATCGCTAAGCACATATCCGTAATCATGTACATATGTACCATAATCAGACTTATATCCTGGAGTTCTTACCCACCAATAGCATGTTCCAAGTCCTTCTTTTGTAGTATAATCAAAATACATTCCCGAACCGGCTGCAATTGCATACTTGGTTGCTGCACATCTACGGTTAATATCCTTTTCATCATAACTTGTTGAAAAACCATATGCGGGATTTGTCACATCTTGCTGTGACAAGATAAATATTTTGTCTTTTGTGGCATTTCCACCATCTGTACCATAAACAGCATTATCCTCATTTGTTAGAGTCATCTCTGCAATAAGCTTTTTTTCCGAATCGTTAAAGGCTGCCAAAATAAATTTTTCATTAAGCCATCTTCTTATTGTGCTGCTTTCCCATGTAGTATCTTTGTTTTCTACATTATAAGGAAGTATATCGAGAACCTTCTTACTTACTACAAGCATGTTGTCATCGTTTTTTGAAAGGACCTGCCAAGTTATCGGTTCATATCCGTTTTTCAAATTTCCGTCCTGCTCATATGTTCCGAAATCGAACTCATCTCCTACTCTTATATCTGAAAAATCATATGAATCCTTATAACCTTTTTTATCGATGCCAGGTGTAATGGTTATTTTCTTTTCTTTAGAGTACCTGCTGTATTTTCTCTTACCTTCTTTTGTTTCATAATATGCCCTGACCTTTACTTTGTATGTGCCGGCTTGCATAAAATCTATATAAAAAACTTGCTTGGAAGCCCCGGTACTTTTTAGTTCTCCCTGCTTATAATATTTGCCTTTATCATGCCATGTTCCATCCAGTTTGTTTTCACTATTGCCCACTACATAAAAAGCATCGCCAACATAACCATCATAAAAAGATATGGTTTTTACCGGGCAAAGATATACTTCATAACCTTGTGCTTTTTTTGTTCTTTTTATCGTGACTTTAATACCCAGATCATTGTTAAACTTACTTGCCGATATCTTTGGTGCCGAAAGAGATTTGCTTTTTGCACTTACGGGTGTGTCAAAACAAAGAATTTCAAAAAGGAGTACAACAACCATAAAGATAAATAACTTTGAACTGCTCAAAAATCTTTTCATTTTATTTTTCCTTCTTTCTTTATTTGAGACAGAGGATGTTTCTCTGTCTCCTTTTGAATATAGATATAATATATCACAGAACAGCTTTGGTCCAACCATAAAGGGTGTTTTTAGAAATACCCGGTTCTCTGGCGGCTTTCAAAATCCATTTTCAGGACAGAACCTTTCATTTTACCCTCATCCCCATTCCTTAATGTTGCTTTTTTATCTCAATTATGACCTTTCGCTGAATCATGTGGGTAACCACATTCGGTATTTTCTTTTACCCGGTCATCTACATCTCTGACAATATCCCCGGAAGCAGATAATTTTCCTCTGTACTTGGCAAGTCAGTCCTCGTATCCGGGAATGACTGGATCCTTAATTTTTTTCTGAATGCACACAGTGTCGGACGAAACGGCATATCTGCCGGGAGCATTCCGAGAGGCACATAATATGCTTCAGTTCAAACCGTAATAGTTATAAAATTGACACCAT
>JAEEKN010000029.1 GCA_016282435.1 Lachnospiraceae bacterium
AGAAATATGCAAAGTTACTTATATCACTATCGTTTGCTGCTGTTGTGATCGGTGTAGTTGTACTTTTCTTTTATAAAAAGAATACAGGATGGGGCAGCTTTTCGGTACACCTGGACGATTTTGCAGCGGCTATAAAGTGTTGGCTTCATTATCCGATATTTGGTTGTGGATATAATACCGAGGCTCCTATAAGAGAGTACATGAGTGAGTTCCGTCTTGATAATCAGGGTCTTAGCAATTCTGCTGCAGTTGTACTTGCAGAAGGCGGAATAACGCTTTTCTCATATTATATTATTCCTTTTATTATAATGATCTCGGCTTATTTTAGGAAAAACAAAAGACTTGCTTATTGGGGACTGGGCATGTGCTTTATGTTTGTGGTGGTAATCTTTCATACAAGGCTTCTGATATTCATCTTCATGGCACTCGGATATTCCATGATAGAGATTAAACGGAAGAAGAGTACTGACAATGTAGTAAAAATCGAAAACACACTTGAGAATAACGTATCGGTAGAAGGAAAGAGTTGTTCAAAAACCGGGAAATTCTTATTTGGTATATTGGAATATGATGAAAACCTTGCGGAGGATAAAAAACTGTTTAATAGAAAACTGCTTAATTTTCCGGATGGCTTGATATTTATGATAGGACTGATTCTACTTTTCCTGTCTATATGGGGGATAGTATACAGAGACGTGTTTTCTACAGCGAATATGTATATTTCGATATTTGTTGCACTTTTCGAGATATCTGTGGTCGTATTTGAACTGAAAAAACGGAAAACGGACAAAACGAGAAGTACGGTTTTACAGATAGCGATATGGATAGTGTACTTGTGTATTGGACAACCATATAGGGTTTCAGATAATTTCCTTAATACCTGTGGTCTGAGAATTCAGGATTCATGGTGGAAATCTATAGTTTTGATAATAGTATTATATGGAGCAGGGTTAATCGTTGATTTAGTTAAAAAGAATGCAAGTATTCAAAACAAGGGAAGTATAAAACAACAGTGAGTAAGATTTTGCGACAAGTATAATCAGAACTGGAGGTGACATCCGTGTACAAAAAACATAATAATACCTGGCATGAATATGCGGATTTCATCTTATTGGAACTCCTGTGCCTGCATATCTCGTTTATTGTGGCATACTGCATAAGACATGGTTGGAGTGAGCTGCCGTATGCAAGGTATGATTATCTGAAATTGATACTTATGACTACACTCTTTGATCTTTTGATAGCCATTTTCTTTAACTCTTTCGGCGCAGTGTTAAAGAAAGGGTATTACAAGGAGTTTATGGCAAGTCTGAAGCATGTGCTGATGGTTTTCGCAGCGGTAACGTTATATCTGTTTGCACTTCAGGAGAGTTCTGTTTACTCGCGTATTTCATTGTTCCTGATGTTCGGGTTCGATTTCGGCCTCGGATATGCTATGAGGATGATATATAAGCATACCCGTCATGCCAGGACAACTCACCAGCGTTCGGTTCTGATTATAGCTGAAAAACAGGAGATGGAAGATATACTTGCCGCGTTTGATCAGGATAATGACAACGGTGTATTTATATGCGGATATGTGGATCCTTGTGAGGATGGAAAAACGAGAGGATATTTACCGGAATGCGATGGAAGAGCCGGAAAGATATCCGAAAGGCCTTCAAGAAAAAAGAAAAGAAGCCATGAGGAAATCCTTTCAAATCCCATAACAAGCATGGATACAGTTGTAGAATATGTCTGCAGAGAGTGGGTTGATGAAGTATTTATAAAACTTCCTGAAGCGGTTGAAGAGGATGTAAGAGAGAAAATCTCTGTAATCACAAGGAAGTTTGTAGAAATGGGAGTAACGGTACACACGACCATGAACGGTTTTGGCAGTACTGAGGGGCGACAGGTAGTTGAGACTGTCGCAGGCATAACTGTGGTCACTTCGAGCATAAGGACGGCAACCGCAGGTCAGTTGCTCCTAAAACGGTTACTTGATGTAGTCGGTGGTCTTATTGGCTGTATTTTTACGATGATTATCGGGATAATCATCGCTCCGTTTATACTGATACGATCACCGGGAAACATCTTTTTCAGGCAGATCCGTATCGGTATGAACGGTAAGAAGTTTAAGATGCTTAAATTCCGGAGTATGGTAAAGAATGCCGATGCTAAAAAGGCTGAGCTTTTAGCACAGAATACAGTATCCGATAACATGATGTTCAAGCTTGACTGGGATCCGAGAGTCATAGGAAATCGTGTGACAAAGGACGGGAAAAAGAAAACCGGTATAGGAGAGTTTATAAGGCGTACAAGTATTGACGAATTCCCACAGTTCTTTAACGTGCTAATAGGCGATATGAGTCTTGTAGGTACACGTCCGCCTACAGTGGATGAATGGGAGAAGTACGATCTTCATCATCGTGCCCGTCTTGCTGTCCGTCCCGGCATAACCGGTATGTGGCAGGTGAGCGGCAGAAGCGATATAAAGGATTTTGAAGAGGTTGTAAGGCTCGATACCGAGTATATTTACAACTGGAGTATCGGTATGGATCTGAGAATTCTGGTTAAGACTATAGGCGCAGTCCTTAAGGGAAAAGGTGCAAGATAAAGTTGATTTTAAACCTGAAATATGGTAAAATAATAAAGATATAATGATGCTTTTTAGACAAAAATTCGGATTCTGATGACCCGACGGCAGGGCCGCGGACTTCATGCCCGAAGGACATAGCTTCACATAAGCTCCTTGTAACGGAAATAGGGTATAAGGGGACGGCGAAGCTATGCTTTTTTGATAGAGAAGGTTTAATAGTTTAATGACTATGACAGATGGTTATTTAGATGAGGTGACAATGATATGAAAGAAAAAGAGAAGGCAGAAGCACTTAAGCGCATAGAAGATTTGTTGAATTTACAATCAAAACTCTTTTCAGAATTTGGTGAAGACAAGTATAACGTGTTTATATTTGGCAGTTACCCCACGACAGGCTATAATGAACAAACAAGTGATGTTGATGTTGCTGTATATACTCAAGATTTTGAATTGTATAAAAGAATAGCAGCAGAAATAGAATTGTATTTTTGGGAAAAAGGAGTCGAGAGTGATATTTTTTATATAGACCTAACGATTCCGGCTCCATTTTTCGTTGCCCCGCTTAAGGCTCAGATACAGTTCACAGATTATTATCCGCAGGAATTGATAGATTTTAAACATGTTTGTGAAGAACAGCTCAGACAGATAAAGGAGAAGATTGTTGCATGAAGTTGGACAAAACAATTTTGGAACAGTTTAAACTTGATCCGCTTGATGAAAAAGAACCAATAAATATTGTCAGATTATCTGAAGCGCTTAGTTATATGAAAGAATGTTCAGAACGTCTTATAAATAAGAGCAATTTATACATTTCCACTTTAGATGCTGATACCAAAGCGGATTGTATTGATATTGTTATTGCAAGACTGAATGATTTTACCCAGGTATTTAAAGACATAGTGATTTTTCTGCGAAAAAAAGAAGGAACTCATAAGAGCGGGCTTGATTCTCTGAGATATTGCATAACGAGTTATGACACTTATGGTTTCGAAAAGTCTGAGGATGAAAAAAGGTTTTTGAGTGAACTTTTGCTCCGTAATGAGATAACTCATGATTACTTTAATCGTGAATTACATCAGATTAAATTGATAAAGATGATGCAAACTTGTATAGCAGGTTCGTATGATGTGTATAGTAATTTGCAGAGCTACTGCATGGATCTTGGATTGTTAGATGAATATCTTGATCGAAATCA
>JAEEKN010000030.1 GCA_016282435.1 Lachnospiraceae bacterium
AGCGTTCTGCGAGCAGAACGCTTTCTTATGTATGGAAAGTTTTTTACTAGAGGAGATGAAACGTGCGTGATCCGTCAGTTGAACTGCAATTGGAAGATGACTATGTTGTATTGAAACCACGAAATGCGGTAGAGAGTCATTGTCATAAAATGCCGCATATTATTGCCGGTCCGAATCCTTTTAAAATCTGTATAGGTGGACAGATCAGGGAAGGAAGAGCGGCAATCATCCCGCCTGATGTTGAGCATTCCGTTATATCCATGGATGCCGGGGCAAAGATGCTGTTAATTATGCCCTTAACGGATCTGTATTTTCAGATAAAAGACCGGTTGAAAAAGGAATGTATTATATACGAGCGGTATTATTCGATCGATGAGATCATAAGCGAATTAAACAAATCCGGTATAAGCTGTGAGAAGATAATTGATGATAAGCGGATAATCGAAATAATTGAGAGAATAAATGATGATACGTATTTTGACAGATCGGTGGCTGAGATAGCAGAACATATCCACCTGTCGGAAAGCCGGTTGGAACATTTATTCTCGGAAAAGACAGGTATTCGTCTGAAGCATTACCTGTTATTACATAAGCTGAGAAAAGCATATAAACAGGTGTGTGAAGGAAAGTCAGTCACGGAGGCAGCATATGAAGGCGGATTTGCGGATTCATCGCATCTGGCGGTTGTCTCCAAACGATTACTGGGAATATCTGTCAGCGATGTAATGAAGAAGAATGACGAAATGCGGTAAAGTAGCAGAAATATAAAAGTATTTGGACACCGTCTGTGTTTTAATGATTGAAAAACAGGGAGGTGTCTTTTATGTTTTATATGATCAACCCAAATAAGCAGTTTAATTTTCAGATCAACCGGGTTCTTATGTATGGGGAAGCGGCAGGTGATCCGGAGGTTATCAAGAGAAATCTTGCACATGTAACGGATTTTGAAGAATGGTACGAAGCATTTACAAATGTGGCAGCAGAATCGGAGGAATATCTTCATAAAGCTTATGCATATCGAATGGCGGAATTCTTCCTGGAATATAATGATCCGAGAAAGCAGCAGGCTTCAAAGGAGTGTCTGGATTATTTTCATAAAGGTTTTCAGAAGAATGGGATCGTTTTTGAACAATATGAAATTCCGTTTGAAACAGGAGAGATGAAAGCTTTTCGTTTCCCCTGTGATGATCCCAAAGATAGAATCGTGGTCTGCGGCGGTTATGATTCCTTTATCGAAGAATTTGTTCTTCAGATTTATGATTTCTGTAAAAAAGGATATGAAGTGATCCTTTTTGAAGGCCCCGGGCAGGGGGAGTGTATCAAACAACAATTGTTTTTTCGCCATGATTTTGATAAAGCAACCGGTGCGGTATTAGATTTCTTTTCCATCGACAGCTGCGTTTTTTTAGGGATCTCGTGGGGCGGATACTTTGCCATCCGCTCGGCTGCTTATGATAAAAGAATCAAAAAAACGATCATGTATGATGTGTTTTATGATGGATACGAAGTGATGACAAATGTGTTTCCTGTTTTGCTGCAATATAAAATCCGCAAATTGATTGATGGGGAGAAAATACAGGAACTGGAAACATTGTGCAACAGAATCTGTGAAAAATCAGTAAAGGCGAAATGGATGCTGCATCAGGGAAAATATATCACCGGTTCCGACACGTATTATGAAATGTACAAAAAACTCGGAATGCATAATGTCCGCTCCGTTCATGAAAAGGTCACCTGTGATGTATTGATTTTAGCAGGGGAAAAAGATCATTATATACCCTTAAAACATTATAAAAAATGCATAAAATTATTCCCGAATGCCAAATCGGTAAAAAACCGGTTATTTACGAAAAAAGAAGGTGGTGAGCAACATTGTCAGATCGGAAATCATATGCTTGCGATCAATGAAATCTTAGAATGGCTGGATGGTTGAGGAAAGGTGGAACAGCTCCGGTGGCAGAGATGTTCCCGGGGCGTTTTTTATGTAAAAGGAAAAAAAGTTGCAAAATATATAATATTCATTATAATAATATAATCGAAAGAAAACCATAAATCCAAAGATAGTGGTGCGTATCTATAACGAATCATCCGGTTTACATGGGTGCTATCCGCTGTTGCTTGTATTTACAGGTGATTTATGGTATTTTGTTATCTGGTGAAAGAGTTTTTTGGAATAGTTTTCACGAATAAACGGAGAGGCGGGAAAAGATGTTTAGGAACAGAGAAAGAGAACAAAGATCATCTTTCGGGAGAGCAGCGCACGTAATGATTGCGATGCTGCTGACCTGCATGGTTTTTTTGCTGAATATCATGTGTGTACATGCAGCCAATGATGACGAGTTTGATCTGGATGCGACCGGCAGGGTGAGCGGAAACGGGGACACGGCGGTCGTTGTGGTCACAGTAACGAACTACGGGAGTGATTTCGGCGGATATATCCGTTTGAGTGTGAATGACAAGTATAACCGTGACGATCATCAGAGCGCTTATGAATGCTTCGTGGCGGTAGGAGAAGACGAAACAGAGAATGTTACCCTGACATTTCCGATCGTGGAGGGATTATCATTGGAGGATGCAACGATCGAGCTGCAGATCCTTAATGAGAAGAAATCGGTCCTGCAGATCAAGAAGATGTATCACCTGTTTGATGCGGATGCTTCCATTCACATCGGTCTGCTTTGTGACGACCCCTCCGCATTGGACTATCTGACGAACCAGTCGATGTATTATTCACCGTACATATATAATAATTACGGAAGCAATAGTGAGAGCTGGGAAAGTGAGCCGCTGATGGGCTCGGAACTGCAGGATGAGTTTGTGATGAACCGGATGTCGATTCTCGTGATCGATGATTTCAATGCCGCAAGTCTTGACAAAGAGCAGATTCAGGCCATCGAGGAATGGGTAAAGGAGGGCGGTATCCTGCTG
>JAEEKN010000277.1 GCA_016282435.1 Lachnospiraceae bacterium
GCAAGTCCAGATATATAGATTTCGATGACATTTTAGAGATTTTTGATGTAATGCTCACTCATATGTCGATAGGATAATGGAGGTATAACGATGTCTTTGTTAATGACGGTGTTCTTTGAGAATGGTTTCTCTGAGCACTATTTTCCTGCAGTTGATAACAGAAAACACCCGATAGCGGTTAGTCCGCATATTTCAGGTCTGGACGACGAACTTGTGCTTAACGTGGAGGTCTGGGATGGGAAATGGACTATAAGCACGGACAAAAAATACGAGCTGCTGAAAGGCGGTACAGCGGTAAACACGGCAGATCTTGAGAACGGGCTGGTGCTTGAAGGTACTGTGAAAAAGGATGAAACCTGGTTTTCAATAAAAGTTGACGAAGTAGGAGAAAACAGTACATGTTTTTCAAAATACATACTAAGAAGAGATAAGATACAGTCCCTGTCGATAGGTTCCGGAAATAACTGCGACATCATTTATACCAATCGGTTTGTTTCCGAAAAGCATGCGGAGATATATTTTGAAGGCGAGAATACTTTTGTTTCGGATAACGGAAGTACAAACGGTACTTATATAAACGGAAGGGCCGTAAAACAGAAAACTCCCGTATTATATGGTGATGTTATATATGTTGTAGGCTTAAAGATAGTATATCTCGGACAGCTTATAGCTATAAACAATCCTTTGAACAGCGTGAAGGTAAAGCTGCTTGACCCGGTAGTTATCCCTGAGATAACAGATGAAACCGAGGAAGATGAATACGAGAAGGTTTATTTTCTTCGTAAGCCGAGACAGCTGAGAGTGCTTGATACAGAGCCTATATCTGTAGAGAGATGTGCACAGCAGCAGCCATACAAAGCACAGCCGCTTATCTTTACCATCGGACCTTCGTTTACAATGGTTATCCCGATAGCACTGGCAGCGGTTATGTCAAGCGAAGGCGGATTTGGTGCTTCGAGTCTGGTCATGTCTGGTGGTGCGGCAGTTATGGCAGCCATATGGGCTGTGGCAAACAACAAATATAACAAGAGCGAAGCCGGTAAGAGTGAGCAGACCAGAAAAACAACATATATTGAGTATATAAACAGGCTTGAGAAGAAACTTAAAGAAAAGGCTGAGTATAACAGAGGTGTGCTTTTAGAGCAGTATCCTTCTGCAGATGAAATGCTTTCCTTTGCAGGAGCAAAACAGGCCCGCTTGTGGGAAAAGAGCAGTGCACACAGAGATTTCCTTTCTGTAAGACTCGGTATAGGTGATATAAAGGCTCCTTACGGCATACAGATTCCTAATGAGGATCTGGCATCAGGATATGATCCTTTGAATGAACTGCCCGACAAACTGAGAGAAGAGTTTAAATCCCTGAAACAGGTGCCCGTATCGGTATCACTTTATGATAACAGGATAGTGGGACTGGTAAGCTCTGATCCTGCCAGAAGAAATGCACTGTTAAGGCTGGTGACACTTAATCTTGCTTCGAGCTTCCCTTATAACGAGCTTCGTATTTGCTCTGCATTCCAGGCTAAGGAATATGATGATCTCAGTTTCCTGCGCTGGCTGCCTCATACATGGGCACCGGACGGAAAACTGAGACTTGTGGCAGATGACTCCAGATCCCTGGGTGATGTACTTTATTTCCTGTCTGATCTGTTCAGAGACAGAATGGAAAAGGGTAAGGAAAAAAATGCGGATTTAACAGAAAAGGTACTTCCTCATTCTGTAATATTTATAAGCGATATATAACTGATAGCAGGTGAACCGATCGCAAAATTCCTGCTTGATCCGCCTATAGAGACCGGCGTTACGGTTGTTTTCTGTGCTGACTCTGCAGAGAGACTTCCTTCAAAATGTGATACTGTAATAAGCGATGAAAACGGAGTCGCAAAAATATACAATATTTCTACCCAGGAAAGCTACAGTTCAAGACTTACAATAGATAATGTATCTCTTCCTGCAATGGATTATTTTTCAAGAAATCTTGCTAATTTCGAGCTGAGGGATACCACCGGAAATTCCGAGATCCCCGATATGCTGACATTCCTCGATATGTACAAGGTTTCAAAGGTTGAAGATCTCGATATTTACCACAGATGGCTGGAAAACCGTACATATGAGACTATGAAAGCCATGGTAGGTCAGAAATCAGGCGGAAAGCCTGTATATCTTGATATTCATGAGAAATACCACGGACCTCACGGTCTTGTGGCAGGTACTACAGGTTCGGGTAAATCTGAGACATTACAGAGCTATATCTTAAGTATGGCAATAAATTACCATCCTCATGAGGTAGCATTTATACTTATCGATTACAAGGGCGGCGGTATGGCCCAGAGCTTTGAGGGACTGCCTCATCTCGCAGGTATGATCACAAACCTCGGCGGCAACGGTACTACCAGAGCTCTGCTTTCGATAAATGCCGAGATAAAGCACAGACAGAGAGTATTTAATGACTATAAGATAAAGCATATCGACCAGTATATAGAGCTCTACCGTAACGGTGAAGCAGACGAACCTATGCCGCATCTGATAATCATCGCAGATGAGTTTGCAGAATTAAAGAAGGAACAGCCTGAGTTCGTTAGAGCACTTGTTTCCGCAGCACGCGTAGGCCGTTCACTTGGTGTAAACCTTATTCTGGCAACACAGAAACCCGGCGGTGTAGTAGATGATGAAATCTGGAGCAACACCCGTTTCAGGATCTGTCTCCGTGTGGCTGACAAACAGGATTCAAATGAAATGCTGAAGCGTCCTGATGCTGCATTCATCACCGGAACAGGCCGTGGATATATGCAGGTCGGAAACGATGAGATCTTTGAAGAATTCCAGTCGGGCTGGTCGGGTGCAGAGTATACACCGGATGTACCCTTCGACGATGGCAACAAGGGCTTCGTGAGAATGGTGGGCATTACCGGAAAGCCTGAAAAGATCGGAAATAAGAAAAAGAAAAAGTCGGGTGACAATCTGAATAAGGTTACCCAGCTTGACGAGATTGTAAAATATGCAGGCAGGCTTTCTGCGGAGAACAATATTGAACCGCTAAGGCAGATATGGCTGGCACCGCTTCCTTCGATGCTGTATCTTGAGGACCTTGATACAGAAGGACTGAATAAGGAGCATCTGGCTATACCGATAGGACTTGCGGATGATCCTGAGAATCAGAGACAGTTTACGGTTTCACTTGATTTTGTGCGTGACGGACACCTGCTGATATGCGGTGCTTCGGGTGCAGGAAAGACCACACTCATAGAGACTATAGTATACAGTGCTGCAAGCATTTATACAGCTGATCAGGTAAACTTCTATATCGCTGATTTTTCGGGACGTACAATGTCAGCATTCGCAGGACTTCCTCATACGGGGGCTGTATGCCTTGAGGGTGAGGATGAGAAGATTGAGAATGTAATGAACTTTATCAGGGAAGAGCTTGAAAGAAGAAAGATTACGATGTCACAGAAGGGCATCGGCTCATTCCGTGATTATATGGCAGTTGAAAATGATCTGCCCATGATATTGCTTATCATCGATAACTACGCTGCATTTAATGAGTCATATGAGGAGTATGACGATCTGTTTGTACAGCTTTCACGTGAAGCCGCCGGATATGGTATATATCTGATATTCAGCTGTAACAATTCTTCAGATATCAGGGGCAGGATCCGCCAGGGCTTTGCAAAGGGTATCGGTATGCAGCTGCCTGACAGGTTTGAATATGATTCCGTTATCGGTACCAGGACTGAAATCCTGCCTGATGACAGGGTAAGCGGAAGAGGTCTGATAAAGGAAGGCAATCCTCTCGAATTCCAGACAGCACTACCTGTGAGAAGCACCGGATCGAGTATTATGCTCACTATCAGGGAGATCATAGCTGAGAAGTTTGCCGGTGTAGAAGGAATTGCAAACAAATCTTTTAATAAATACGGATCATTCGCACCTGACGAAGTATCGGAAAAAGATCCTGACAGGCTTGTCATAGGAAAGGATGTAAATGACGGCAGCATAATAAGCAACGAGCTTGATAAAACTCTTGTTTATACAGTAAGCGGCGGTCCTAAGAGCGGAAAGACCAATTTCCTTACCTTTGCGGCTAAGCAGATGAAGGAAAAGGGCAGCAGGGTATATATTTTCGATGGTCCGTTAAGAGAGATGGAAGATGTCGCCGGAGAAATAAATGCTGACGGTTATATCACGAGTCAGGAAGATCTGTTCAGTTTTATGGAACAGGTGATGGTACCGGAGCTTACCGAGAGAAATGAACTTGTGTATAATGCAAGAGAATCCAAGACTTCAGTAAGCAAGGCCTTAAAGGACTATGACAGGATAGTACTTATCATTAACTCAGCTGTAGATTTTATGGAGGCTGTATATAATGAGGCTGCGGATATGAGTGAGTTCCTTGAGGTAGTATTTGATAAAGGCCTCGAGCACAAGATTCATTTCATTATGGGCGTATCTTTCAGGGAATATGATGAGTGCAGCAGCTACAACGCATTCCGTATGGCTATGGATATGAAGACCGGATTACATCTGGGCGGACAGCTTGCAGAACAGAGAATATTCGACTTTGATATGACAGTAGGCGAATATGACAGAAAGAGTCCGGCAGGATCTGCTGTAACCATAGTTAACGGAGAGACAATCGAAGTCATGACCCCTCTGCTGTCATCATGATTTGAAGAAAAGGAAAACAGGTGTACATATGAGTAAAATAAACATAGAAGTCAGGATACCCGGAAATGATAAATCATATGATTTCCAGGTGGATGACAGAATGAAAATCGGTATTGCAAAAAAAGAGATCATGTCCTCTATAAAAGAATATGAGGGTTATGATATATTCAACGGTACAAAGGATATAGCAGTCTGCTCGGTAGAACTTGAAGGACTGATAGAGGACGGTGAAAGCTTTCACAAAGTCGGAATTAAAAACGGAAGCAGGCTTGTTATCGTATAAAAAGAAGGGAGAAGGATCGTGGAACAGAAAAAGATAGCGGTGGATACGGATGCTCTCAAATCTGCTGCAGACAAAGCGGACCGTTCGGTTTCTGATCTGAATGCGGGAGTTCAGAAGTTTCAGTCCATCATAGAAGGACTGAACAATTCCTGGAGCAGTGATGTAAAAACAAAATTTTTCACAAGCTACGAGCAGGATCTAAAGGCACTGAACGAAATGGTTACACAGTATCCCGAGGTATGTGCGGGACTTAGGAGCCTGGCGGATTATCACACAAAGACCGAAGAAGAGATCAAGGCCAGAATCGATAAAGCAGGAAAAGCATACGGGTAAAGGAGAAGAGTAATGGCAGCGGATGTAAATAAAGTCGATACCACGCAACTTGTGGCAGCGGCATCTGAAATAGCACAGGTAAAAAAGAACATTGCTCAGAGTGTTGATTCTGTGAATGCGGTATTCAGAAAAATGCTGGAAACGAATTCAGGAGAATCGGCGGATGAACTCGGAGCTGTTGCGGGACAGCTGAAAAAGAGTTCTTCGGAAATACTTTCTGTAATGGCAAATTATGAAAAGGTTTTAAGAGAACTGGCAGGCATTTATGACAGTACGGAAAAGAGTACTGTAAGCGAGGCAAGTAAACTTAAGTTTGGAGGGCTGCGCTGATGGCAAATATTAATGTTAATCTAACCGAAGTAAGAAAGCAGGCAAGGTTATTAAAAGAGGCTTCATCGCAGCTGATAAGCGGTACGGTTAAGCCCATAGAGGATGCCGATAAAAATATGGAGGCAATCTGGTCGGGTAACTCATCAAAGGCATTTACAAAATATATGAGCGAGCTTAATGCAGCTTTAAAGTCAAATGCGGATGATATAAACAAATTAAGCGTATTTTTAACAAATGCATGCAATTCTATAGAAAAAGCTGACAGAGAAGCTAAGGCAAAAATCAGATAAATTTATTTAAACACAGGAGGAAAAACAAATGGCAACACAACAGGTAAATGCGGTTAAATTGAAGAAGGCCGGAACAGAACTCACAAATCTTTCGGCAAAGATCAAAGCAGAGGTTACCAAGCTTGATGAAAATATGCAGAAGGTATCTTCAGTATGGAGCAGTGATGCGAGTGCAGCATATATCAAACAGTATAATGCGGACAAGGCAAACTTCAATGAGCTGGTAAAGGTAATGAATGAAATGGGTTTAGCCCTTACTCAGTACTCGGCAAAATACCAGGCAGCAGACAATAAAGCAAGCGATCTTGTACATAAATATCTTAAGAAATAATAAGGGGGAAAATAAAAATGGCCGGAGAACAGATCAAAGTCGATACCAAACAATTAAAGACATATTCAAATGAGATAAAGACAAGCTATAAGAACATGGTGGCATATCTGGCACAGAGCCAGCAGGCTGTAAAAAACCTGAAGTCCACATGGACAGGTGCGGCTGCAAATGAGTTTTATGCAAGATATGAGGCTATACGTGCCAAATGTGATGAGGTAATGAATGTTGTAAATACATATTCATTAACTCTTTCAGAGTCTGCTGATGTGTATACTGCCAATGAACAGAAGGTAACAGACAGTGCAAATAAGCTGAAGATTAAGTTAAAATAATGGGAGGTGCTTATGGCATCCATGATGATAACGGTGGATGAGTTAAAGTATAAAAAGACTATATACTCAAAAGCCGCAAAGAATTTAAGAGATGTTATAGCTGTAGTTAAAAAAGCATCCAATTCAATAGGAAATGACAGGATGTTTAATGAAGCAAGAGCAAACTTAAAGAAACTGGCAGAGATCCTTGACAGGAGAGCTACAGTATTAGAGGCACTTGCGGAGGCACTTGTTTATTCAACCGATACATACAAGAGTGCACAGAAACATTCAGTATCTCAGATATCGGAGTATAAAGCCCATAAAACGGATTTTTACGGCAGACCGGTGCATGTTTCCGGAGCAGCTGCTTCCGGTGCGGCAGCAGCAACAGGAAGTGCGGCAGCATCAGCATCCACATATGCATCATCTGGAAGTGTGCAGAGTCCGTCATCCTCCGGAAGTTCGGGAAATGTGTCTTCAGGGAGTACCGGCAGTGTGTCAAGTGTTGATACTCAGAGCAATTCATCTACCAGTTCAGAAAGCTATACCGATAACTCTACTGTTAATATAACGAATAATACTGTGATAAACGATGTTACAGAAAATATATTTGTGAGCGAATCTGATTCAGCCGGATCCGGGATTTCTGCTGAGACAGTTTCTGGTGAAGGATCAGCCGTGAACGTAACTCCTTCTGCAGAGCCGGAAGTATCGACTGCAGAAGGTGACGGTATAGGTGTTGCAGCTATGCTGGGAGGCGGTATTGCAGCGGCAGCAGGAGTTGGAGCGGCAGCATTCGGAGCGTCTAAGATAATCAAGAAAAAAGCTGAAGATAATTCTATTGATCATAAGCTGGAAGAAGCCAAAAAGAAACTTCGGGCAATAGAGGATGAACAGGACGAGTTACGTTCTTCTATAGAAGAAAATGAAGAAGATGAAGGAAAAGAACAATGAAAAAAATCCGTTTTGTTTTTTTGATGCTTTTGATCGTATCAGTAATGACTGCTTGCGGAAAAGATGATAAAGAAAAGGTAAAAATAAACATTGTCGACAAGCCTGATTATGATATAGAGCTGGATGATGAAGACTGGGATACTGAGTATGACGGTAAAGATTTCGACGATGAAAGCTATGATGCAGATTACGATGATTCTGATGAAAGTACATCAAACAGAGTAGAACGAGACAATGGTCATGTATACGAGTATTTCGATGAGGATATCACCTGGACTGAAGCCAGGGAAGCATGTATCGATATGGGTGGCCATCTGCTGACTATCGTCGATCAGGAAGAAGCAGATTTCATATATGATAACTTTTATGATAAAAAAGCATGGATCGGAGCATATAAATTTGGAGAAGTCTGGTATTGGGTAACACATGAGGACTGGGGGTTTACCAACTGGGATAACAACGAACCCAGCAATTCTAAGGGTGCCGAATGGTGTGTACATCTTTGGACTGATATGAGATGGAATGATTTGGCCGATGAAGACGTGAAAAATGTCGTAGCCGGTTATATATGTGAATTTGACGATTATACAGATCATGGGGATTATTGAAAAATGATTAAAAGCCTCGCTTTCGAGTAGGAAGCGAGGCTTTTATTTATTTTACGATTCTTGAATTAATAAGATTGCCTTCGTCGTCATAGAGATATTCGGTACCGGAAATAAATTTGCCATCTTCATAAATACCTTCTGCAACGCCTGTTTTGCCATCATAATAAGATATGTACTGGGTGCATTTTTTACCGGAAAGATTACCGTTTACAAAAGTGCCTTCGGAGGTAAGCTGTGTACAATCACCGGGTTCGGAGTACTCCGCAAAAGAAATAACTTTAATGCCTTCACCGTTATAAGCACCTTCTTTGAAATCACCCTCATATTGCTCTACATCACCGTTGACGTAAATTTTGATCGACGTACCTAAACCATCGTATTTATCGTCCTTGAACTCACCTTCATACTGAAAAGAACTGCCATCGCTGTAGGATATAGTCTGTGTGCCTTCAGTTCTTTTACCATCGGCATATGTTCCTGTATAATGATATATGTTTCCATTGGCATATTTTTTTGTAAATGTGCCTTCACCATGTAATTGTGCGTCTTTTAGTTCACCGTTATATTCGAAATAGTCACCGTTGTCATAGCTCCAGTATTTTTTGCCCTGACCATTTATATGACCGTCTGCGAAGGTACCTTCTATAACCATGTTATAAGGGTTTTCTACAGGATAAAAGGCAGTGATCTTTCCTTCTCCGTGGAAATTGCCGTTCTCAAACTGACCGTCATATTGTCTGGTGTGATTGTCTTCAAATGTTTCGATAGATTGTCCGGAGCCGTTTGCTTTGCCATATTCAAAGTCACCGGAGTAGGTGAAGTTACAGGTCTTAGTTCCTTTGCTATACAGATAAGTACCGGTTATATCGCCATGTCCGTGAGGAATCAGGTTACACTCATCATCTTCGAAAAACTCACCTGTATAAGTACAGGAACATTCATAGCCTTCCAGCATATACAGTGTCAAAGATTCAATCTCACCGGCATATATGGTATCTTCTCTGTTTTCTGAAGTCTGCTGATTTTCATATTCTGTTTCATCATCTTCCGGAACGGTATCGGAAGATATATCAGCGTCAAAACTGTCATCATAGTATTCTTCATAATAATCATCTGAAGGTTTATCTACTATATTAATATCGTTTTTTATGTTTATGTCGTCCTTTTTGCTGTCTGATGAACTGCAAGCGGTAATCGTAAAAGACAGGGTAATGATAACACCCATTGCCCAAAGCTTCTTCATGCTTTTTATCCTCGATTCTTTGTATATATTATGGAATCACCGAAAATTATTATACATCATTTTAAGAAAATAACAAGAGCGGGACAGAAATTTGTTCAAAAACTATGTTTATTTTGTAAAAAATAATCAAAAAAACAGTTGACAAATGTATAAAAATACGCTAATATACATTTTGGCAAAGGCAATGGGGTCTTTGGGCACACGCCCGAAGCCTCTGTTTTTTTATCAAATAATATTGCACAAGCCATAAGGCAAAAGGAGGAAAAAATGTCATACGTTGATGAAGTGATCGAGCTGGTTATCAAGCAGAATCCCAATGAGCCTGAGTTCCATCAGGCAGTAAAAGAAGTTCTGAATTCTCTTCGCCCCGTAGTAGAGAAGAATGAGGAGAAGTTCAGACGTGACGCTCTCTTAGAGAGAATCGTTAATCCTGAGAGACAGATCAAGTTCCGTGTTCCGTGGGTAGATGATAAGGGACAGGTACAGGTTAACACAGGTTACCGTGTACAGTTCAACAGTGCTATCGGACCTTACAAGGGAGGTTTAAGACTTCATCCTTCAGTAAATCTTGGTATCATCAAGTTCTTAGGTTTCGAGCAGATCTTTAAGAATTCACTTACAGGCCTTCCTATCGGCGGTGGCAAGGGTGGTTCAGACTTCGATCCTAAGGGCAAGTCAGACAGAGAGATCATGGCATTCTGCCAGAGCTTTATGACAGA
>JAEEKN010000278.1 GCA_016282435.1 Lachnospiraceae bacterium
ACCTTTGGCCCGAGATTTCGAGAGTTCTTTATAAAACAGACAGGTGAAGCTTCTTTTAAGTTTAATGTGGATATGGTAGCTACAGCCAAAGCGGTAAAGGAGAGCGGAGACGAAGCTTTTAAACTTGGAGATCTTCTTGACATCTATTACGGAAAAAAGACTTATGCGACTTATGATAAGTCTGCTCTCCAGTGGAATAAGTTTGTCCATGATTTTTGCGAAGATGATGCCACAAAAGTATTTCCTGAAAGACTTAAGGCTGCAGCTGCTTTGTGGAAGATAGTTCGTGAATCCGACAGAGAAAAAAAGTATTCACATACACTGCTGGATGAATTCCGGAAGGAAATAGAGAAGTAAGAAATGGTTTTACACAAACTACAATAAGTACTCTGTAAGAAAATATAGTTTATTGAAAAATGAAGTTAGAAATATAAGGATGACAAGATGATATACATAAAGAAAACAGACAGATCATGCTTTGAAATGTATGATTCAGTTAGCCAGAATAATAAGGTTCCTGCATGCAACTTTTACAGGAAGCAAGGGGCACTACTGTCAAAGGTAGATATGTATGCATACTATCAAGAGGAAGCCTGTAGGAATGAAGTGCAGTTTTTGTGGTATCTGGATTTAAATTGATTTAGTTCGGACAGATCGGAGAAAAAAATGAAAAAAACATATATCACAACTATGCCGAATCATATTGGCGCATTTCTTAAAGCCAGTGAATGTTTTGCTTCACTGGGGATAAATATTACCAGAGTGAGTTACAATAAAGCTATTGATTCACATACATTATTTATCGATGTCGAGGGAAAAGAAGATAAGCTTAAAGAAGCGGACCGCAAGCTGACGGAGATTGGCTATTTGCAGCAAAGTACAAATGACAAAAACATTACTTTATTAGAGTTTCGTTTAAGCGATGTTCCTGGCAGCGTAACGGAGATTTTACGACTTATAGAAAAACATCATCTTAATATTTCATATATGAGCTCACAGGAGAACGGGAGCGATTATCAGTATTTTAAGATGGGGTTGTTTGTTGATGACGAAAATGAGCTAAAGGAATTCATAAAAAAGGCGGAAGGATTGTGCAGGGTTAAAGTAATAGAGTATAATCATTCTGCGACTGTTTATGATAACAGTATTTTCTATAATTCGTTTGTATCAGGTATTATGCAGACGCTTGGAATAAGTGATTCGGACAGAAACGCTCTTTTGGTGAATTCAAATATGGTAATGCAAACGCTCGATGAAAGAGGTTTGTCACCTTATAAAACCTTTGAGAGCATAAGCCGCTTTGCGGAACTGCTTTCTGCTTGCAGGGGGCAGGCTTTTTCTCCCAGAATATCCAATCATAAGATTACGGATAATACAGAACTCACCCTTATAGAGCCGCCTTGCGGGAGTAATACCATTATATTAAAAAGCTTTGATAAATATCTGTTTATTGACAGTGGATATGCGTTGTACCATGATGAAATGGCAGCACTTTTTAAACGATTAATTCCCGGTTTTGAGAATATGGAAAAAACCATCTTCGTAACACATGCCGATGTTGATCATTGTGGGTTATTGCCTGTTTTTGATAAGGTGATCGCAAGTGTTAAAACACAAAAATGCCTGGAAGCCGAATATAATGGAGAGGATGGGTTTAGGGAGAAGAACTATCTTCATAAGCCTTATGTGAGTATCTGCAAGATCCTTACTTCTTACAAACCGGTTTCTCCTGATGTAATAGAAGGTCTTTGGGATGCGGGAGATGAACTTCGGGAACCGTTGACCCAGGCAGGATTCTTTGATTTTGGTGAAATGCACTTTGAGGTATATGAAGGTAAAGGCGGACATCTGCAGGGAGAGACTGTATTGATAGATTATGCTCATCATGTGGCTTTTACAGGGGATATTTTTATAAACACACATGGTCTGACCAAAGAACAGGCCGAATACAATCAATATGCGCCTGTTCTGATGACATCTGTAGATACGGATCCTGCACTATGTGCTCTAGAGAGAAAAACTATCTTTCAGCGATTGGGAACCGGTAATTGGCAGATATTCGGCTCACATGGTTATAAAAAAGAATATGTTGTTAATGAGATAATATAGTGTAAAAAAGTGGAAAGGTAAGATGTTCACAGTAACAAATTTATTTGAAATTATGAGGTGTAAAATGGGAAATATATATTTTATATCCGGACCCTGCGGGGTCGGAAAGTCTACGCTTGCGGATGCATATGCGAAGCATTTGACAAATTCGGGGCAGAGGAAACAGGTCTACGTGATCCATGGTGATGATTTTCATCAGGGGTTCATAGAGACGGATTATAAGGATTCGTTCTGGGAGGACGGAAAAGCAAAAAATCAGATCGAGTGGCTGGAGATATTAAAATTCAATTGGGAATGCATCATCGATACGGCGGGGAAAGTTCTTAAAAGAGGACTTGATGTCGTGATAGATTATGTGGTGGAAGATGAACTTCCATTACTTAAGAAGCTTGCAAAGGAATACGATGCCAATTTGTATTATGTGGTTCTCACAGCTTCGAAAGAAACGATAACAAACCGTATTGTAGAGCGCGGTGATGAGGAAATGGTGGAACGGGCTCTGTTTTTGAAGCAGAAGCTGGAAACTCTTCCGGAGAATCAAGGTCATATCTATGATAATACCGGGAAATCTATAACAGACGAGATTGCAGATATTTTAAAGAATATGGAGAGTTATCTGTGTGGCGGTGATATGCCTTTGACTAAAAACACAGATGAACATTCGGATGATGACGAAGCTGATAAGAAAGTATTATCAGGCGAGGAGAGATCAGATAAGATCATATATTACCGGGATGATAAGCTGACCATACGAAGCATGGTGCCGGAGGACGCAAAGGTATATTTTGACACCTACACATCCTACGACTGGCATCCGCAGATGGAAGTTTACGAGAATTACTACAGGGAACAGCAAAACGGTGAGAGGCTCGTGTTTGTGCCGGAGATTGAAGGAAAGGTAGTCGGGATATGTACGCTGGTATTACATCCGACGGAAGGACCATGGGGTGGTCAGAATATCCCGGAGATCGTGGACCTTTGTGTTTTCTTTCACATCCATAAATCCGGTATTGGAAGTAAACTGTTGGATGTAGTTGAAGCGGAAGCGGCAAAACGATCTGATACAGTATTCCTGGCAGTAGGGTGTCATTCGGGATACGGTGCCGCTCAGAGAATATATGTAAAACGCGGCTATATACCTGACGGCAGCGGAGTATGGTATCAAAATAAAAACCTTGATCAGTATGCGCCATGCGTCAATGATGATGACCTGTTGTTGTTTATGTCTAAAAAACTTTAGATAAATAATTCGATCGGGAAAAAGTCCCGGTGATCGAGTACAAAACGTCCCCGGGATTGAAGAATAAAAGAAAGGTTTTACAGAATGATAGTACATCCGATAGCACCAATATATGACGAGAATTCGAAAGTATTGATACTCGGGAGCTTCCCTTCGGTAAAATCAAGGGAAGCAGGATTCTTTTACGGACATCCGCAGAACCGTTTTTGGAAGGTTTTGGCAAAAGTTTTTGGCGAAATAACACCCGAAACCATTGAAGAAAAGAAAGCCTTTTTGCTGCGAAACAATGTAGCTGTTTGGGATGTAATACATTCATGCGATATCGAAGGTTCATCTGATTCAAGTATAAGGAATGTTGTGGCCAACGATCTGAATGAAATACTTAAGCTTGCAGATATCCGAGAGATCTATGTTAATGGAAAAACAGCATTAAAATATTATAAAAAATATACTGAACCCAAACTGGGAATAGATGCCAAATGCCTGCCTTCCACGAGCCCGGCAAATGCTCAGTGGAACATAGAGAGACTGGTGGAAGAATGGAAATGTATAAGAACGGAAGGAAATTAAGATGATCACAACAAAACAATTTCAGATATTAACAGATATAAATCAGGTATGGAAGCTTATGACAGATGTATATGATC
>JAEEKN010000279.1 GCA_016282435.1 Lachnospiraceae bacterium
CGGATTATGCAACAGTACATGTCGGATATTACAGCATTATCTTCTAAAGGCCAAATTGTATTGCCCAAGGCTATAAGGGAATACCTTAAAATAGATACCGGCGCGAAACTTATGGTGTTTAGCGACGGAGACAGTATCCTTTTGAAACCTATTCCGGCGCCTGACATTTCTGAGTTTAAAGAACTGATGGATGCAGCATCCAAGTGGGCCGGAGATGTGGGAATGACAGAAGAAGACATTTCGGATGCCATTAAGACTGTCCGAAATAGGAGAAAGGCATGAGGATTGTAATTGATACTAATGTCGTTGTCTCTGCCATTTTTTTCGGTGGCCGACCGAAAGAATTGATCGAAAAGCTGGTTTTGCAAAAGTTTGACGCATATGCATCGGTGGATATCGTCACAGAATATAAAGAGACCGTTGAGGAATTATGTTCAAGGTTTGCATCTAAACCGGGCAGGATACCATTGACAGAGATCATTTCTTTAATGAAAATAATTGAACCTGTAACACATATCGATGTTTGTCGCGATCCTGACGACAACAAGTTTATAGAGTGTGCATGTGATGCAAAGTGCTTGTATATTGTCAGCGGTGATAAGGATTTACTATCTGTAAACAAATATAAGGATGTCCAAATTCTAACAGTAGCGGAGTTTTTGGATAATAATAGTCTACAATAATTTTTCAACATTGATTTAGACGGATGTGCAGTATTATGCACATCCCTTTTTGTATGCTCTGTTTGTAAAGCCAGTGGCAGTCAATCCACCCAGGGGCTAAAAATCAATTGATAATCAAAAAACATATTAAGGGATGTGCATATTTTTGCACATCCTTTTTTGTATTCTTATGTTACAGAAGGGGGTGAGAGAATGATCGCAGATTTTTTTAAGAAAGCCGGATTGTACGCTATTGCTGGCGTAAAGGGCGTTGGGAGATCAACGTTATTACAATCACTGGTATATGAACTATGTGATCAGGATAAAGAGAAAAAGTGCCTGTATTGCTTTAATGGGAAAAAAGCCGGTGATACATCCAATTTGCCAAAGCATACTTACTTGGTTGATTTATCTGAGCCTCCAATAAATACCGGTATGATTTATCTACAATCCAATTGGGTAAAGACAGATCATGGCCTCTCAGCTGTGATAGTGGATGATTATCGATTCCTTCTTAGATTGGATAATTTCAATAACCTGGAACTCTCCAAGGATGAAAAGATTTTGTGCCTGCTTACACGATTAAAGGCTTTGACTGAGTTGTATGACATTCCGGTGATAATCTCATGTGATGTGGATGATGATTATATATACGGCCGTTCGGATAAAAGGCCTATGATATCAGATATTCAGGAAAGCAAATACATTAAAGCCTTTGCAGATAAAATCATACTGATGTACAGAGATGAGATGTTTGATCCGGAATCAGAACGGAAAGGGGTAACTGAATTAAGAGCGGTTAATCCACACGATGAATCTTATAAAGTGCGTAGAGTTGCGTATATGCCAGAAAGTGGAAAGTATTGCGAGCTGCAGGCAGTGTTGTGATAGATTGGAGGAAAACTGTGGTAAACTTGGACAAAGATTTCGAATGGTTAACAAATGATATCTGTAATGAATTCATACTTCGTGCTAAACAACTTCCTTGTGATACAGGTGACACAGGAGCGTGGCGGGACTTGAGGATAGAGTTGCAAAAACGATGCAATATTCCGGAAGTATGGGCATATAACATTCTACGAGGCATGAATGTCAAAGACTATGTGACATACTGCGGATTCTTTAGCGGCGACATTTCAATGTCCGACGAGATGAAGAAAAGGATAAATAAGAAGGAAGAGAAAGAAAAAATCAAAGACGACCTGATTCAAACGTATCAAGAAAGAATAGAGTTTCTTGAATCAAAATATGGAACGGGAGATGACGGATTCAGCTTTGAAGAAAAAGATTGAAGAGATAATAGTTTCTTTGATTATTTAGGACGTAAGTTTACGGCAATGAACTGTCTGAAATGTACATTTTTATGTACATATGATATCTTATTCTATAGTAATAGAACAAGTAAGGGAGATTCATATGTACGCTAGCGGTAACAACAAGAAAGTGCTCATAATCCTGATTCTAGAGGTACTTAGAAAGTATTCTGATGCAGAGCATCCGCTCACCCAGCAGGCTATACTAAGAAAACTTAAGGAATATGGCATGGATTGCGATCGCCGTTCTGTAAAGAGCAATGTTCAATACCTCAAAGACATGGGATATGATATTTCGATGGACGATGGGTATCGTCTCCTTTCCAGAGAGTTTGATGACGCGGAACTACGCATTCTTATTGATAGTGTTCTTTTTTCTAAATCCATTTCCAGAAAACAGGCAAAAGAAATGGTTGAGAAGTTGCGTAGCCTTGGAAGCAACTATTTTAGCGCTAAAGTTTCACATATCAGCAATCTTCCGGAGATAAACAGGACGGAGAACAAGCAGGCGCTATACTCTGTAGACACCATTAATGATGCGATTGCGGCAAAAAAGAAAATACGTTTCTTTTATAATACGATCGGTACAGATTTTAAGCTGCGTCACACCAAGGATGAGCCATCAGTCGTAAGTCCTTATCAGATTGTGGCAAATAACGGCAGGTTTTATCTTATTTGCAATTATGATAATCATGACAACGTGGTCAATATTCGTATTGATAAAATGACGGATGTGGAGATGCTGGAAGAAAAGATTAAGCCAATGAAAGATGTTCCTGAATTGGCCAATGGTTTAAACCTTCCCAAGCACATGGCAGAACATATGTATATGTTTAGCGGTCCCAGTGTTCCAGTCGTTTTTGCAACAACTGAAAATATGATGTCTGACTTGGTGGATTGGTTCGGAAAAGACATCAGAGTTCAAAAACAAGGAGATAATAAGATCACGGTCAGAGTCGTGTGCAATGAAAAGGCGATGCGCTTTTGGGCTCTCCAGTACGGACCGTATGTTGAGATATTGGAACCGGAGACATTGAGAAAGACAATTAAAGCAGATGTTCGTGAGATGAATAAAAAGTATTGTTGAAAAAGGGCAGGAATCGAGTTTACCTTGGCTTTTGCCGAGGTTTTTTCTTTTTACTGTACAACTTAATGCCCTTGATCTTTGGTAAAATGATGCAAAAGGAGCAATCAATCCATGAAACCAAGATCTGAGAAAAGTCTTAAACTGTATGACATTCTTCTTGAACGCGGATATCCGGAAGGATTCTGCTATGAGGTGACCGCCAATTTGAATACCGATTGGACTGCTGAGCGGATGATAGGGTATCTGCGGCATTATGACAAACTGCCGATGGAAGATGTGGCCGATGAAGTGCTGGCGATTTTAAGCGACCGTGAGCAAATCATGAAGAAAAAGCGAAGCGAAGAGACGAACGCAAGGCTTAATCGGATCTTGTGGGAGTTTGGAGATGAATAGACTGCGGTTTTGAGGCCGCAGTTTTTTCTTTGTACCGTAATTATTCACTCTTGAGCTGATCGGTATAATAGTAAAGGGCGTTCGCCGTGTGGCGAGCGCCCTGTGTGGTTACTTGTAGCTATCGGGCAGTGATAGTCCGTGCTCTTTAAGCAACGCTATTGCAGCATCGGCGCGGGCACGTTCACGCTCGGTGTTGGC
>JAEEKN010000280.1 GCA_016282435.1 Lachnospiraceae bacterium
ACTGACGGAGTTGCAGAGGCTACAAATGCCAGTGAAGAGCTTTTCGGAACAGACCGCACTATCGAGGCGTTAAATATTTTACCCGATGCTTCACCAAAGGATATACTTAAGAATGTGCATGACTGTGTTGATGGATTTGTTGGGGAAGCGCCACAGTTTGATGACCTTACGATGGTTGGACTGAAGTATTTCGGGGCATAAAGGAGATTAAATATGGAAAAATTCGAGTACAAAGTGGTAACTTATGATACTAAAGATGAGTGTATCGTCCATGACAAGAACGGGGGATAAGAAAGCAGTATATGTTCTGTTCCAGGATGGGGATAAGTCTGCAGAGTATTCCTTGCCGGGATGTAGTCTTGTGCGAAATAAGGGTTTCAGTGATGCGGAATTAAAGTCTTTGAAGGAGTATGTAGATAATGAGCAGGATTCCATCTATGCAATGGCAAAGGGTGTGAATCCGATAAAAACACTTATAGGAGATAAGGGGAAATGACGGATACGGATTTTGAAAAGAAGAAGGCACTGTTCCTGGAGCAGAAGAAGACACTGGATTCATTCCTAAAGACAGGGGCTATCAGTCAGCAGCAGTATGACAAGTCTTACGGCGATATGGTGAAGAAGATGGGGATGGAGAAAGTAGCGGAAGAACTGAAGCAGTAAAAGATACTGCTAGACGTAGGTTTAAGAGAAAATCTTATCCCTGTGCTTTTTGTTTCTCGGAGAAGATTATCCCTTCTACGTTTTCATTATCTGTGACATTTTTTATTTTGGGTATTTAGTTAAGTTTTAGGCTAAATTTACCGATATAATAACAGTAAGGGGTTAATTTTTTGTAAAATAGGAATCCATTAACAATTCGGAGAGATGAAAAATAACAAAAAAATTATAAAGGAGACCAGATATGAAGAGAAATAACAAGGAAAACCTTAAGAGCTTATCAGTACTTTACATGATTTTTTTTGTCATTGGTATCGCTTTGATCCCAGTATTGGAATTTGTACCTGACCTAATGAGCAAAGTCCAAGAATATGTTAAGCCTGGAGATCTGGATATTGATCCTAAATACTATGTTTATGGTACTATTGGGATTCATGCATTATTGGATTTATGGTACTTTTATCTGTGCAGGAGATTTTGTTCCGGAAAGAGTAAGGGTGCCTTATTGGCTATTTTATTAATTCTAAGTGTTGCCGGCTATATTGCTGGATACTTCTTCTCTGGAGAGTCACTTACTTCGATACCTGCGATATTAGATATTCTTGCGTTAGTTTTCTTTTTACTTGCCAAAAAAAATAGAGAATAAATAAGACAGACTGTTTCGTTATTCCTTTGGTAAGAGCCAATGGCGGAAATTTAATCACTGTAACTACAAATTCTGAGAAAAATGTGAATTTTTATAAAAATAACGGTTTCTCTCTTATTAAAGAAGAAACGCTTGAATACAAAGCAAAATCTATCAGGAACTGGTCTTTCAGAATGGATTTGTAAATTGCCGCCTAACTTGTGACTTCAGTTGTAAATTAGGCAGTTTTACTTGTTTTTTAGCTAGTAAATCTGCAAAATACTTTTAACTGACAACGAAAGGACGTCATTCTTATGAAGGGATTTTGTTAAAAAAAATTTAGTTCCTTACTGATTTCCGGAACCTTCACTAAGGCAGTCATGTATCTGATCCGTGGTCGTCAGCTTGATTGAGTTCGGCGTCGTAATGGATGGTGTGGGCATGGCAATGCAGCCCTTGATCGGTACCTATTTTGGAGAAAAAAATCACAATCTCATCAAACGGGTTATGAAATCCGGAATCAAGGCCGCGATCGTGGAAGGCGCAGTAGCGACAGTACTTATCTGGGTGTTTGCAAAGCAGTTCTGCGGCCTTTTCGACGTTACCGATTCTACCTTGCTTTCATCAGCGATACCTGCCCTGCGTATCGTATCGCTTGGCTTTGTATTCTGCAGTGTCGTGTCGCTAACGACATCTTACTATATGCTGATCGACCACATCGGAATGGCAACCTGCACCGCATGCTTTCAGAACGGTCTTCTTTACATCATCCTTCCAATATTAGGCTCCATCCTTTTCGGAATCAACGGGCTATGGGCAGGCTTTGTCATCGTTCCGATCCTAACGATTATCATTGCCATGCTCTTTGTACGTCTGCGACACGGCAAAGATAACTTTCCGTTTTTGCTGAAGGGCATGACCTCAGATATAGTTGTTATTGACAGTACACTCACGCCGGAAACCGCCGCCTCGCTCTCCGAGCAGGTCGGAGACATCCTGCGTTTACATCAGTACACGAGCGAAACTGCGAATCGTGCGGCTCTTTTTATCGAGGAGATAGGGCTGACAATTCTCGAATGCAATAAGCAGGCAAAGAAACCGATCCTGATCGAGCTTTCTCTTTTCTTTGAAGATGATCATGTCCTTATAATAGAGCGTGATTCCGGGATACTTTTTGATCTGACAGATCCGGATGCCGAAACCAAGGGACTGAGCGGATTTGTACTGAGCGGACTGATGGAAGCACATGACGAAAAAGCATATCTCGTGACCACGGGATATAATCGGAATATGATACGGTTTTCATGTGCGTAATATAGATGATCGTTGATAGTTTCTTTGTATTCGGCAAGACAATTGACACAAACAAAAAACACCTGAGGAGCATATCTGGAGTAAAATTGTAATGAAGTTGTCGGTATGCACAGAATATAAAAGAGCAACAGGAGGCGACACATGAATGTATATGATTTTGATGGAACGATTTTCCCGACGGACTGTTCAATCGGTTTTTGCTTTTACTGTATGAGGCGCCAACCGAAGATGTGGTTCACATTTTTCCCGAAGGCACTCAAAAACCTGGTTCAGAGAAAACGGGGAAAGATACCTGAGCATCTGCTGCAACGACGGTTCTTCAGTTATCTGACTCTGGTCAAGGATTTCGATGTGAAAATTGAGCGTTACTGGGATAAAAATGAGAAGAAGATCGCCTCCTGGTATCTGGCACAGAAAAAATCGGACGATCTGATCATCAGCGCTTCACCCGACTGTATCATCGGGCCTATAGCAAAACGGCTCGGCGTAAACTACATGGCTACGGAATTCGACCGTGAATACGGCGTATTCTTGAACAACCTCATGTACGCAAGAGAAAAGGCCAAGTATATCATCGATAAAGGCTTTCCGATGATCGATAATTTTTACTCTGACTCTCTGGCGGATACGCCACTTGCTTTGTGCGCGGAAAAAGCCCATCTGGTAACCAAGAAGGCCAGTACCGTGATCAATTGGCCGGAGTTGGATGTCGAAACCATAAAAAAGGTTAAAGAGAAGATTGACACCGGTTGGAGCGTCCATCTGGATGAGTGAGTATAATACAACTTGTGTGACAGCAGCATATGCTATCTAGTATAAGGTGAAGCAGGGAAGGACAGAGCATATGTATATCATCATCTATGATTTCGGAACTAGCAGCGTAAAATCCTGCCTCTTCGAGATAGATACAGAGATTCATCTTGTGACCGCTTCCGCAGCCGGGTACGGTCTCTATATATCCGATGATGGTGGTGCAGAGCAAGACACAGAGGAGTGGTGGGCCGCTCTGTGTACCACCACGCGTGATGTGCTTGATAAATCGGATATCAGAGCGGAAGAGATCGAGGGGATGGCATTCTGTTCACAGATGCAGGGATCGGTTTTTGTTGACAGGGACGGAAAAGCGGTCAGACCTCCGATGAACTACCTGGATCAAAAGGGATACAAAGAATACAAAAACTGCATGGGACGCGGCATCATCAAGGTCTCAGGCTGCAGTCTATACAAACTTGTACGAAATCTGATCGTCAATTATGCCGGTTCGACCAGCGCCAAGGATCCGGTTTGGAAGTATAAGTGGGTGGAAAACAACGAGCAGAAAGTTTACAATAAGATATACAAGTGGCTGGATATCGGAGACTATCTTAACGCCAGGTGTACGGGCAGGATTGTTAGAACCGCCGATACCGCTTTTGCCACCTTTCTCTATGACACGCGAAAGGGAAAGGAAGGCTGGAACAAGGGCCTTTTGAAGATGTATAAAGTGAATCCCGACCACATGCCGGAAATTATCGACTGTACAGATCTTGTTGGCGGGCTCACGGAAAAAGCGGCAGCGGATCTCGGTCTCGTTGCCGGCATACCGGTCTTCGGTGGAGGCGGTGATACAACCTTTGTCAATATCGGTGCCGGTTGCACGAAGCCTGGGGATACACATATCTATGTCGGGACATCCGGATGGGTTTCTACATTTTTGGATCATCAAACTGTCGATATCGTCTCCATGATAACCGGGGTTCTGTCTGCCAAACACGGCTACTTTAATTATTATGCGGAACTGGAAACGGCAGGCAAGTGCTTCGAATGGGTTATGAATCATCTTGCATTAGATGAAGTCGGCATTTATCTGAATCATGCCAAAATCACGGATGACATAGAGAGCAAATATACAAGTATCTACGATTTCCTTTCCGGTGAGGTAAGCCAAGTTCCGCCTGGAGCAAACGGTGTGATCTTCACTCCGTGGCTACACGGAAACCGATGTCCGTTCGAGGATTCCAATGCAGCGGGGATGTTCTTCAACATCAAAGTCGAAACCAGCAAGAGAGATATGATCCGGGCCGTGCTCGAAGGCATCTGCTATCACCTGCGATGGCTCCTGGAAGCCTCAGAGAGAAAGGTAAACTCCTCGAAAACGATACGGTTTGTCGGAGGCGGGGCTCTGTCACCCGTAACCTGCCAGATGCTTGCAGATATCACGGGAAGAACGATTGAGACCGTAAGCAATACCCAGGAGGTCGGGGCCATCGGCGCGGCACTTGTTGTCGCGGCAGGAATTATGGGCGTGGATGTATTGGAGTTATCGAAGCAACTCGTAAAGCCGGTGAAAAATTATATCCCCAATTCCGATAATAAAAAAATATATGATCATAATTATAACGTGTTCAATAAATTATACAAGTCCAACGCCTCGAGCTTTAAGGAGTTGAATGGTTGAGAAAATGTTAGAAAATGGGGCTGTGAAAAAAGTTCCATTTTAATACTGATAATCGATGACTCTAACATTAATAGCGGAAAGGTTTAAATAGGATGAACAAGAAAAACATAATGGCAGTACCCAAAATATACTTTTACATTGTGATAGCAGTATGTGCGCTAGGCATAATTATTGGATCCTTTTTTGACTTTGATATAAATGTCGCTTTGGCAAATAAGACGGATATCGGAGCTTTTTTTGCCACATATGGATCGTATTTTTCATATTGCCTATATCCTGCGGCAGGTATGTGTATTTTCAAGGGGCTTATGAAAAAGGGAAGCAGATATAGAATGCTTGCGTGGGTGGTCCTGGTAATTTCATATTTCATGGCAGTTTATTACAGTAACAACTATAACGGTTCGAAGGTGAGAGAACTGTTTGGCTATACAGCAGGTGAATCGTCTACGGCATTATCTTTTTTAAGCTGGGCATTCTGGGTGGTCCTATATGCATGGGTACCTTTTGTCTGCTACCGGATTTTTGACGATGCGGATACCGGTAAACTGATCATGACAGGAGCAGCCATACTCATTGCCGGTATTCTTGCTGACAATACGAACTTATGGCTGAAACAGGTGGCGTCAAGGCCTCGGTATAAGTACCTGATCACACTTGAAGATCCTGTAGCAGGATTTCGTAACTGGTGGGATATGGTTCCTTACCTGGCCGGATCAAATGATAATTTCAAAAGTTGGCCAAGCGGTAATATGACCATAGCAAGTATGATGTTTTCTCTGCCAATGTTGGCAGATGTGTTGAAGAAGCGTTCAAATGCCAAAAACATGATCTGTTTTGTGGTTGCAGTAGTTTTCGTTATGATTTACGGCTATAACAGGATACATATGACAAACCATTTCCTTTCGGATGTGTGCTTTGGAACGCTTATTACCTATCTGATTTTTTCCGTGATAAGCACTGCTTTCTTAAAATCAAGAGAATGAAGATCTATATAGTGGCAGCTCATATGAAACTGAGGCATTAAAGGTTCTCATAGAGTCTTTTGTTAATAAAGAAGAAAAGATGGAATACAATGCAAAATCTTTCAGAAACTGGACTTTCAGAATGGTTTTATGAGGAAGGTTGTGCCTGCATGTGTTCCCGGCTAGTTTTGACCCAGATGATTTCTTCGGAGAAGGTTCCAATCTAGAAAATATTACAGGAAGTCCGTAAAGCCCTAAATACATAGCCATATTATTCTTCTTACGCCCCTGAGGAAATTTGAAAATAGCAGTGTGGTTTACACACTGCTATATATTTTTTGTCTAAAATCTATTATTTCGCTAAATCACGGTTTAACGAAATAATAGGCTTATTTTCTGATTATTATACCGCCAAAGTATTCAGGATTGCCTTCCTTGTCACTTAACACGAAACCTCGTGTAGTAAGAAATACGTATGTACCGTCTTTTTGTTTTGCACGATACAATATGGGTCTAAGTTTATAATCACCACATAATACTGCATCAACTGCATCTTTGTAGACAGACATATCATCCGGATGAATGTATTCCTGCCAGATTCTGTCTGCATGGTACATATATTCCGATTCAAGTCCGAAATCATCTATGAGCGGTAAGGACCAGCGTGAAAAATCATATTTCATATCATTGAGATATACATATCCTTCACCCGCTACAGTATACAGAGCTCCAAAAAGACTATCTAATAACCGTCTGCGTTCATCAGTAATCGGTGTATCTATCTTATCCATATTAAAAAAACTGTCTTTAGTAGGCATGGATTTCAATTCTTTTTTATTCTCGTACATCAGTTTATCGGCACGTTCATATACTGATGCAAAATTTTTATCTTTGTCATGATCATATATAGCCATACCGCATGCTAAAACCGGTCCGGAACGGGAACGCTTGTTCAGAAGTGATTCTTCCTTGAGTTTTCTGATCAGAACGTCACGATTTTCGTAATCTTTACCTATCAGAATAGCTGTAAACTCGTCTCCACCAATCCTGAATATCGGACTGTGTTTATATATTTCACAGATCATACGGCTTGCACGCTGAATAGTTTCATCTCCGAAGCTATGACCTCTTGTATCATTTATATGTTTTAAATCATTGATATCAAACATAACTACAGCAAACACAGTATGTTTTTCAACTGACTTAAGTTGTAATTCTATTGATTCAACATATTCCCGATAAGCATTACTATTGCGAACACCGGTCAGTTCATCATGTCGGGCCATACGTTTTGCGAATCGTAGATCACGCTCTTTTTCTTCTATACGTTTAATCTCTTCATCAATGTTTTCAAGGCAACAAACTATGTGCTTTTTATCCTTGCACATAATATCCGTATGCCGCATATGATTGATTTTACCATCAACGATGGCTCTGAATACTATGGTATAAACATCTTTTTCAGAAAGATGCTTAATCATATCTTCCTTATCATAGAGTTTAACCATATAATCCTGATCATCGGGGTGAATGAAAATATAGGCGCTTTTCTTCGCATCCTCAAAGAAATCGTCACCTGAATTTGGATATTCTGACTCCGATACAGATTCATTACCGGTAAACACAATATAATTGTTAGTATCCAGATCAACAAAATATACGCATTCGTAATGTTTTGCCAAAGATAATGCTATCAGATTATTCGTTTCTCGGTCAATAATCATATTCTACCTCATCATTTATACTAAAACACCATTTCCCCATTGTTTCTGTATAATGATATGTTAACATATGTTTAGGCAGTAGTCAAGTATCTAATGTGTTTATAAACTCTATCATATATTGAATTATTTCTTCCGGTTTTTCATGATATACCGCATGTTTACAATTTAGTTCTATGAGTTTTACATTAGTTAGTTTAGCGGCATAATCCTTTTCATACCCTATCCAGCTCTCTCCTGTTGTGCCCGTTCCGTCAGATACGAACATTAATGTAGGAACATCGGGTACAGGCTCGGCGTCTATCATATTGATGTCATCCCTGATATGTTTTACTTCGCTCTGCAAGGATTCATTTTTGTTGCCTCTGCTTGCTATAGCCCTGATATAATCTTTTTCTTCTTCGTTAAGATAATCGGGTAAAGAACCATCGGTTATAAACAATCTAACCAATCCCATTTCCCTAAAAACAGTAAAAGTTTTCATACCACTCACTGCAGCGTCAAGAGATTTTTCTGTGTATTCATCCCCATCATAACATCTGGGAACTGCCATATCAAGGCTTATGATTGCTTCAACTTCATCAGGATAATGCTGTGCCCAGTAAATAGCTTCAAGTCCTGAAAAAGAATGAGGACATAAGATGTAAGGTCCTTCGATTCCTGCTTTTGCCAATGCCTCCCTGTTTTGTCTTGTCATAGTATCCGTTGTTCTGTCATCATCTGATATGTCACTGAAACCATATCCGAACTTTTCTATGATAACAATCCTGTAATCATCTTTTATTTTGTCGGTAAATTCTTTAAAATCCAATATTGGAGAAGTAGTAAATGCTCCGGATAAAAAAACAAGTGTTTTATCGCCGTCACCGTCTACATATACATTCATTTTCTTTCCGTCGACTTCAACCAGTTGACCCAACGGCGGGTTTTTGAACAGATCTTTCTCGTTTGACAGCTGTATTCTGTGATAAATGAACACGATCAGAACGGCTACAGCGAGTGTAACAAGTACTCCTAACAAAACTTTTCCGATAATCTTTAATGCTTTTTTCATATCTCTCCTTTTGCTTTGAACCCATAAGGATTCAGCTGCTTAATTTATATTTTCAGTATTATGATAAGAGATATGATTTAATATTTCTTCAATAAAGTTTAAAGAAAGTATAAAGAATCCCCGGAACGGACCGGGGGATCACAAAACATTATTCTTTAGTAATATTATCCATGATTGCTTTATTGAAATCCGGATATTCTTTAGCCAGACGTATAGGCTTACCTTCTTTGTTTATAAAGCAATGTATAGACTCGCATTCTGCTACTACGGAGCCCTCTGCATTTTTCATAGTATAATCCAGTATAAGCTTTACACCCTTAAATTCCTTAATCTTTACAACTATGAAGACTTCATCCGAAAAAGTCGTGCTTTTCTTATATTTACATGATACTTCCACCGTAGGTGAGATAATGCCTTCTGTTTCAAGTCTTGCATAATCCCATCCCAGCTGTCTTAAGAAATCTATTCTGGCCTCTTCCATCCATCTTATATAATTTGAATGATGAGTGATTCCCATCTTATCTGTTTCATAATATTGTACAGTATGCTTATATGCTTCCATTTGTCCCTCTCTTTAGTAGATATATTGTATCCTCGAATTCTTCCAGTGCGGCATAGCCGGCATCGGTCACGGCATATATACCGTCGCCTTTTTGTTCAAACCAACCATATGGATTACGGTACATGATGCTTCTGGCATTCTTTATGGTGCTTAGCTTGCTGACTTCTGAAGCTTTTGCACATCCTTCAAGCTCGGTAAGTGCATCTAGAACCAACAGGGAATCCTCACGATAGCTGGTGATCAGTTTCTGTCCGGTGACTCCGCCGATATTGTTCTTGGTTCTTCTTCGGTGGAATTCATCTTGTACGACTTTTTTCTTCCTGACATTCCGCTTTTGATATACGGAAAGCTCGGTGACTACGGGTTCGTACATCACCTGAACCTGTTTACTCCTTTTTGAGACCACTATCAGTCCGATACCCAAACGGTTGAGTAGATATAATTTGTCGTAAAAAGATGTGGATTTCATGCTTTTGGGCTTGAATATTCCTATATATACCTTCTCAAACATCTTTTGCCTCAATGCGGCCTGCTGAACAGACCTGAAATCAAGTGAGACTTTTAGTTCAACAGCTATCTGTTCTTCACCTTTTTCCATATACAGGTCTATTCCTTCAACTTCGCCGTCACAGACAAAACCTTGTTTTTCGAAATATCCTTTTATCGGGTTAAAAAGATCTTTTTCCATATGTTTTTATACTATTCCTGTTCCAAAGAAATCCTCGAACGACATCTGGTCAGTTTTAGGAAGTTTATCAAGGATTCCGAGACTTGCCATTAGTTCTACGATAGAATCACCAACTTTACATTTTGACTTAAAGTCCTCACGTGATACAAATTTATATTTTGAGCAGGCGTCTTCTATCTGTACGGCAGCTTTTTCACCAAGTCCCGATATACATGACAGTGAAGGCATGAGTTTTCCGTCAATTATCTGGAAGTGACGTGCTTTGGCCCTGTAAATATCTATGGGCATGAATTCAAAACCGCGCTCGTAGAACTCCAGCACCAGATACATATCGGACAGCATGTCTTTTTCTTTGGCTGACAACTTGCCGCCCTTTTCTGTGTCATCCTTTTTGTCTTTCTCAGATGAATCAGAATTGTCCACATAGTCATTGTAATCCGATGAACCGTCTTCAGGATATCCTACATATTCTCTTACCTGTATCGGTTCAGTAGCATCTCCACTATCCCCGTTTTTCCTGGCATTGAGTAATCTCATCTCATGCTTCAGCTTCTCTTCGCTCATAGCCATTTTTTCATAGTCAAAGTCAGTTGCTCTGATACTGAAGAATGCGCAATAATATGCCAAGGGATAATAAATCTTAAAATGTGCTATACGGAAGGCCATGATCATGTATGCTGCAGCATGTGCTTTAGGGAACATATACTGAATTCGTTTACATGATTCAATGTACCATGCGGGCACGTTGTGTGCAACCATGTCTTCTTCCATCTCGGGAGTCAGTCCTCTTCCCTTACGTACGCTTTCCATTGTTTTAAAAGCCCTGCCGGGTTCAAGTCCCATATTTATCAGATATACCATGATATCATCACGTGTACATATGGCTGTAGCCAGTGTACAATCGCCGCTTTTTATGAATTCCTGAGCATTACCCTGCCATACCATGGTACCGTGGGACAGTCCGGATATCTTTACCATGTCGGAGAACGATTGGGGCTGTGTCTCTTTTAACATCTGTATTACGAAGTCGGTACCTAGTTCCGGTAAGCCCAGACTTCCGAGTTCTACTCCGCCTATCTGTTCAGGAGTGATACCCAGAGCTTCTGTGCTTCTGAAAAGCGATATGACCTTGGGATCGTCCATGGGTATGGTCTTGGCATCTTTTCCTGTCAGGTCCTCAAGCATACGGATCATTGTAGGATCATCGTGTCCGAGTATATCAAGCTTTAACAGGTTGTGGTCGATGCTGTGGTATTCAAAATGAGTGGTGACAATTGGTGTTGTCATATCGTTTGCGGGATGCTGGATGGGAGTAAACGAATAGATATTTTCTCCCAAAGGAAGAACTACGATTCCTCCCGGATGCTGTCCTGTGGTACGTCTGACACCTACGCATCCTTCGGCTATTCTTTCTTTTTCGGCGTCACGCATCTCTATGCCGTGTTTTTCGCAATATGCTTTTACATGGCCGAATGCTGTTTTTTCAGCAAGTGTACCTACAGTACCGGCTCTGAATGTCTGACCGGCACCGAATATTACTTCTGTATAGTTATGTGCCTTACTCTGGTATTCCCCTGAGAAATTCAGGTCGATATCAGGCTCTTTGTCTCCGTAGAATCCCAGGAATGTTTCAAAAGGTATGTTCTGGCCTTCTTTTACCAGTTTGTGCCCACATACGGGACAGTCTTTTTCCGGTAAGTCAAAACCGGATTTTGATACGTATTCCTTGCATATATCGGAATCAAACTCGTTATAATGGCACTCCGGACAATAATAATGAGGAGGCAGAGGGTTTATCTCTGTAATACCTGACATGGTGGCTACAAACGAAGATCCTACAGATCCACGGGAACCTACCAGATATCCGTCTTCATTTGACTTCCATACGAGCTTCTGGGCTATGATATACATAACCGCAAATCCGTTCTTTATTATGGATTCCAGCTCATGTTCCAGTCTGTCGCTTACCTGGTGAGGAAGGTCCGGACCGTATATCTGATGAGCTCTGGTCTCACATATTTCACGGAGAGTTTTATCTGAATCGGGGATCACGGGCGGTGCCTTGTCGGGACGCACAGGAGTGATCCTTTCACACATGTCGAATATTCTGTTAGGGTTTGTGACTACTACTTCAAATGCTTTTTCTTTTCCGAGATATCCGCATTCGTCGAGCATCTCCTCCGTGGTGTGAAGATACAGAGGAGCCTGTTTATCTGCATCCTTAAATCCTTTGGCAGTCATGATGATCCTGCGGTATACTTCATCCTCGGGATTTAAGAAATGAACGTCACAGGTAGCAATGCACATTTTTCCGTCGGCATCAGCCAAATCCACTATTCTTTTATTGATCCTTTCGAGATCCTTCTGATTTGTGACTTCGGGGAAATCTTCATCTTCTATCATATAGGCGTTGTTTCCGGTCTGCTGTATCTCGTAATAATCATAAAATGATGCAATTCGTTGTATTTCTTCCTTAGGTTTATCATGTACTATGGCTCTGAAAAGCTCTCCAGCTTCACAGGCTGAACCTACTATTATGCCTTCCCTGTTTTCTTTGAGCAGGCTCTTGGGAATTCTGGGCCATCTGCCGAAATACTGTATATGCGAAAGAGACACCAGCTTGTACAGATTTATTCTGCCGGTATCGTTTTTACATAATAATATGATATGGTTTGAAGGCATTTTTCTCAGGTCTTCATCGGAGTATTTTCCATCAGCCTGTTTATAAAATGTATGCCCTTTTTTGTCGGTTACTGAATCGGGTTCATCGTCGACTATGTAGCCTTCACAGCCGTATATTATCTTAAATTTCTTGGCTCTCTCGGCTTCTTCGGGATCCTTCATCTTTTTAGGGTCCAAAGCATGGTTTGCCAAAGGGAATGACTGAACTACGCCGTGGTCTGTGATGGCGATACCACGGTGCCCCCACTTAAATGCCTGTTTTACGAGATCCTTGGCGGATACTATACCGTCCATATCACTCATCTGAGTATGGGCATGAAGCTCTATACGCTTCTGTTCGGCATTATCCTTTCTCTTCTTTCTGAAATCATCTATGGGCTTTATACCGCGGATCCTCTGAAGAGTGGTGTCAAAATTCGAGTATTTGTCGTTTTCAGCGCTTCCTTTTACTATAAAGAAATTTCCTTCCTTTATTTTGGTGGATACTTCTGCAAGTTCTTCTTTGGTATTGATGAAGAATTTACAATAAATGGAATCTTCAAAGTCTGTGAGGTTAAATACGAATATGAATTTGCCGTTTTTGGTGGTTACTACTTCATGAACTTTGAGTACCATACCTTTTACGACCACGTCACCCATATTGTCAAATATAGTATTTATGGGTACTATATCACCTTCAACGGAATTACCCCATACAAGAGTGGGATCTTTTTCAACAAACTTCTTTCTGACAAATTTGGATTTGTCGAAGTTGGATTTATAATCGGATTTTTCTTTTCCGGATTTTTCCTTCGAGGATTTTTCTTTGTCCGATGCTGGATTTTCGGCTTTTTCTTCTTTTTTATCTTCGGGATTTTCAGAAGCAGCAGTTTCTTCTGTGGTTTTAGTGTTTGCTTTAGAGTTTAAGTACTTATCCATTTTTTCAAAATAGTCTTTATGCTCTTCTTCCACGTCAAATTCATCTTCGCATAATTTATATGAGAAGTTTAATTTTACGTTCAGACCGAAATTATCAGTCAGGAACGAATTTATGATGTCCTTTATCCTGCTTTCTATGGTGTGGTTTATGAAATTGTCATCCAGTTCGATATTCAGGCCGTCTTCACGAACGGAAACGTTGGCATTCCTGTATATGTTTTCCAGCATACCGGAGTCGAGTGACAACTCGTCTTCCACATACAGGCCGTACTTGTCCCACACATCGGTAAATCCTGTGACATCAGAATTAATGAATCTGGTATGAAGCACCACATTCAGGTTCTGAGGTTCAAAAAACTGACTAAACAGGACTTTTTCCATCTTTTTCCTGTCGTCAGCTTTTACGAATTTTTTGGTATCCAGATATACATCGACTCTTTGCAGGGACGTACTGCTCGTGATATCCGCTACCGATATATCTTCAAATACTTTTTTTAGTTTATCGTCTGTACTTAAACCCTCAAATACTTCTAAAAATAACATTTACTTCTCCTGTAATATACATTAAAACAACTTCAATAATTCCTCTTTAAATGCGGGAAGAAGTTCTGATTCGGGGACTTTTTTAATAATCTCACCCTTTTTAAATATAAGTCCTTCTCCCTTGCCGCCCGCTATTCCGAGATCGGCATCCCTGGCTTCTCCGGGACCGTTTACCACGCAGCCCATAACTGCTATTTTGATGTCACTTCCGTTATATGTAATTTCATCTATCAGATTCTGTACTTTCCCGGCTAACCCTATGAGATCTATATTTGTTCTGCCGCATGTAGGGCATGATACCAGATTGATACCGCCTTTCTTCAAACCGAGGCTGGAAAGTATGGACTTGGCAGCGCTTACCTCATGTACGGGGTCTCCTGTAAGAGATACTCTTATGGTATCCCCAATTCCCTCGTATAGGATAACGCCTATACCTACTGCTGATTTAATGCTCCCTGTAGATACCAGGCCTGTTTCAGTGATTCCAACATGAAGGGGATAACCGGTTTTTTCGGCTATCAGTTCATGTGCTTTTATGGACATCAGAACATCGGAGGATTTTATACTGATCACGATGTTGTTGAAATCAAATTTCTCCAGTGCGTCTACTTCTTTTAATGCGCTCTCTACCAGTGCTTCGGGCGTAGTTCCACCGTATTTTGCGACAAGATCCTTCTCAAGAGACCCCCCGTTTACACCGACCCTTAATGGTATACCGTACTCCTTTGCGGCCAGAACCACTTCGTGTACCTTGTCTGATGAACCGATATTCCCGGGGTTGATACGGACTTTATCAGCACCGTTTTTTATGGCTTCTATAGCCAGTTTATAGTCAAAATGGATATCTGCTACCAGCGGAATATGTATGCCCTTTTTTATCTCAGAAAAAGCTTTAGCGGCCTCCATATGAGGAACGGCGCAACGGATGATGTCGCAACCGGCCTTTTCAAGCTCCAAAATCTGCGCTACGGTCGCCTTAACATCTTCTGTTTTGGTGTTACACATGGACTGGATGGCTATGGGGTTTGATCCGCCTATTTTTACATTGCCGATACTTATTTCTTTTGAACTTTTGCGGTTTATATTTATGTCTGGCATAATGCTTTTAAATTCCCATCATATATTTTTTTAGAAGAACACATATCTAATATCATTAAACAGTACAAGTACCATAAGTACCATGAAGAATACCATACCTATAGCATGTACAAGACCTTCTTTTTCCTTCGGTACAGGTTTCTTCCTGATAAGCTCGATAATTATGAATATCAGTCTTCCACCGTCAAGTGCGGGAAGAGGAAGAAGGTTCATAACACCGAGGTTCGCCGAAAGAAGTATGGCAAAATTCAAAAGGTTAAGGAATACATAAAGGATTCCGTCATCTTTTGATTCCTGAACGGTTTTATCAAGTTCCGAAACGATACGTACAGGTCCGCCTATATTGTTTTTGAGGCTCAGCTGACCTGTTACCAGTTTGCCCAGAGCTTTGATGGTAACACTTACCTGAAGTTTTAACTCTACAAAAGAGTATTTGAAAATCTGCAGAGGATTTGCGCTTACTCTTGTTTCGTTATGATCAAAATATATGCCGACACTGTTATCCATATATCTGGGAGGGACACAGCTTTCGGTATATGTAGGGGTCAGGCTGTAAAGAGTCTCTGTTCCCTTGTGTTCTATGAGTATATCCATAGCGGAACCATCCAGAGGATTTTTGTTCAGGTATTCTTCAAGTTTTTTACCTGAGGATATGGGAGTACCGTTAACAGCTTTAATAATATCGTTTTCCCTGATACCTGCTTCCATCATGACTCCGCCTTCGGTAATCTCTGTAATCTCACAGGGACTGTCTGTAGCGGAATATGTGAAACCAAACATATATTTTCTGATGATTTTGGGTTCGATGGTTCCTTTGTATTGTTTTCCGTCACGTTCAAATACTATCTCAAAAGGCTCAGTACCCATGTTATCGAGAACAAAATGATAGGTAAGTTCACGTGCTATGGAATATGATTTTCCTTCGTATTTTACTATGATATCACCGGGAAGCATACCTGTCACTGTATCATTCGGATCGTCAACATTTGTAAATACAGTAGTTGCTGCCGGCGAATCACTCTGAACATTAACTACAGCGGGTGAATCATATCCGAGAATAGCTATTATAATAGCAGCAAATACAAATGCCAAAATGAAATTGAATATTGGACCGGCTATAACTGTCGCAAATCTGGCCCAGGGACCTTTTGAATTAAAAGAGCCCTCTTCTATGAGGTCACTGTCTTCACCGAGCATCTGGCAGGCGCCGCCTATCAGGAAAAGCCTGAATGAGTAGACTGTTTCTCCCTTTTTGAAACTGAAAATCTTCGGACCCATGCCCAGCATGAATTCGTTGACCTTGATACCGTTCTTTCTAGCCGCTATAAAATGTCCTAACTCATGAAATACTATAATCATGCTAAAAAGGAAAATACCAAGCAAAATACTAACTACTGTGCTCATATGTTACTCCATTAATTTAATTTTTGAAATCCCGTTTAGTGCAAAAAAGCTTTTGAGTTATCAATTGCCTCCTGCTCTGATGCAAGAATTTCATCGAGGGTAGGCTCGGCAATATTTTTATGCTTCGCCATACAGTTCTCTATAATATCATAGATTTGTGTAAATCCTATGTCCCCGTTTAAAAATTTTCTTACGGCGTATTCGTTTGCCGCATTAAATACAGTACAGATGCTTCCCCCTGTTTTGGCAGCATCTATACCGAGTTTTAATCCCTTAAAAGTATCATAATCGGGTTTGGCAAACTCTATTTTCGCCAGTTCAAACAGATCAACTCTTCCGCAGTCGAGAGGAAGTCTTTCGGGATAATACAGGGCATACTGGATAGGAAGCCTCATATCGGGGACACCTATCTGAGCTACTATGGAACCGTCTACGAACTGTACGGCTGAATGGATGATGCTTTTAGGCTGGATGACAACCTGGATTTTATCTACATCTACCGAAAACAGCCATTTTGCTTCCATAACTTCCAGAGCTTTGTTTACAAGTGTAGAGGAATCGATAGTAATTTTATTGCCCATCGCCCAGTTCGGATGTTTCAATGCATCCGATGCCTTTTTCTCTTTTAATTCGTTATATGACATGCCTCTAAAAGGACCGCCTGAACATGTGAGCAGGATTTTTTCAACTACAGGGCTTCCGTTCCAGGTGTCATAATATCCGTTTGGACCGTATTTACCCTGAAGGCACTGGAATATAGCCGAATGTTCACTGTCTATCGGGAGAAGCTTTACTTTTTTATCAGCTACTGCCTTCATGATGATATGACCGGCAGTAACCAGGGTTTCTTTGTTAGCAAGAGCCACATCACATCCTGCTTCTATAGCTTTCAGAGTAGGCTTTATGCCTATCATTCCGACCAGAGCTGTGACAGTGAGCTCATTATCTTTATCCCCTGCCAGTTCAAGAAGTCCTTCCATTCCTGAAAGGACTTCTGTAGATCTGTTTTTTAATCTTCCGGCAAGTATACCGGCTTTTTTCTCGTCGTATACACATACTTTTTTGGGACTAAGTTCATCTATCTGTTCCTCTAAAGTATCTATACTGCTTTTAGCCGCCAGTGAAATTACTTTATACTCACCGTGTCTTTTTATTATGTCTATGGTCTGCTTACCTATAGAGCCTGTAGAACCTAAAATACATAGATTTTTCATATGGTGCATACCTTTATGATCAGCTTATGTAAAATAACGGATTAAAATCTGTGACCGCCACTACTATGACCACCGCCGCCTCCAAAACCACCGCTTCGTCCACCGCCGCTGCTTCCGGAACTTCTGGGGCAGTAAGTCTTGGTGGTACCGGTTACGATATCGGTAGGATTATTGGCATTAAAGTTGATAGCTGCAAATTTTAAGAGCTCATCATCACTGGTCTTGCTGGTCTTGGATTTTCCGAGAGCTACAAGATACATGATAACAAAACCGACAACCAGTGCCAGAAACAGGTTGCTAACCACTTTCATGGGTTGAGGAATATTTAAATTATTAAGAACTCTGTTAATCTGATCTATAGCTTTTGATGAACAATCATAATATTTTTCATTGTGTGCTAAGTCATATATATTATCAGTAATAGTATCACATTTAGAAGAATTAAGTGTTTCTTCTACAATATTCCCTTTAGAATACACAAGTATGATACGAGAATCAATATCGATTATGAAAATAACACATTCTTTATTTTGACTATATTCATTTCTTAAACTATCACAGAATTTATCAGTAGCACTTTGAGAACTACCATAAGGATTGTTTTCTATAGTGAAAACAAACATATTACAAAATTCTGTATTAATATATGCCTCATCCAACAGTTTTTTTGCTTCGGTTTGAGCAAATAACTTAGCACCATCATAAACCCATGCTTCATATCCTGTAGTTGAATTTTGCTTTGAAGAATTGAAAATATCACTACTAGTGTTTTGAGTTTTGTCTGATATATTCTTATTTGAGGAATCTGTAGGCTTAGACTTTATATCTTCGTCATCGTAATCTTCGTCATCGTAATCCTCATCATCATAAAACAAATCATTTTCGATTTCATCCAAGACAAAGTCGATTAAATCGGCATGTACATTATTTTCAGGGATGATGACTGCAAATGACATGAAAGCTATAAGAAGTAAGCCTAAAAATCTCTTAAACCTGTGCACTGTCATCACCTCCCTTTCTACTGAACTGAGGCAGTTTTCTGGTAGTCAGCTGATTATAGTGGCTGACAATCCTTATGACACACCATACAATATAGGCCATACATAAAATGGATGCGCCGTAGAACCATAAGTCTGATACCAGACCTACAGTATATTCAAGAGCTATTACACCGCCGGCTGCTATAAGCGGAATCCACCAGTAGCTCTTCTGCTTCATGGATTCAACCATCTTTTTGTGTTCTTTTTGCTTCTTGGCTATGTTGTTCGAAGGCTCTTCATCTTTTTTC
>JAEEKN010000005.1 GCA_016282435.1 Lachnospiraceae bacterium
CAATGATAATTAAAGTAGCTGTGTAACCTATACAGGTAGCAGTATGGGTGTCATGGACGCACCTCAAGACCTACGTGGCTTGCCACGCGCACTTGATGCTCGGTAATTCAATTACCGATGTAGTTCACTTTCTTTAAATCGATGTGACAAAAGGACGGTTCTCTGATTGAAATGGTTTATTTTGCAATCAGCGGGATGGTTCTTTGATTGAAATGGTTTATTTGAAGCAACTGATATTTTAATGTTCGGTTAATGTTTTTCGATTTTTAATGTAAGATTTGGGGTGTATCCTTTATACAAAAACAAAAGGAGAACACCTAAAATGAAAAAAGTTGCTACGTTTCTTACATTGATCATTATTGTCTACATGATGGCTCCTCAGAGAGCATATGCTGAGGAGCTTGGTACAGAGAAGGGATCAAACGGCATAAGTTATACCGAGTCCGGCACAAGACAGACCCCAAGCGGTATCGGCTACAGAGATATTGCGGATAAAATTGACGAATATATAATGGAACGTGAAGGCGGGCTTGCATCATATGTTGTAAGCGTCTTTGATGAAAACGGCGTTATTTATGATGGATATTACGGATACTCAGATATCGAAGAAAATAAAAAAGCTGACAAAGATACAGTCTACGAATGGGGCAGCTGCTCCAAGATATTGGTCTGGATATCGGTTATGCAGCAATGGGAACTTGGAAATCTCGACCTTAATGCAGATATCAGAGAATACCTTCCCGAAGGATTTTTGACAAAGCTTCAGTATCCCGAAGAAAAAATTACCATGGTTAATCTCATGAACCACAATGCGGGTTTTCAGGAAAGTTTTTTTGAAATAGAAGACGGGGCAACTACGGATGATCTCTATGATACCTTGGAGGAAGCGGTAAGGGCATGCGAATGCTACCAGGCTTTTCATGTAGGTGAGTATACCGCTTATTCCAACTGGAAGTTTATGGTGTCAGGCACCGGGGGGTTCGATACGGTAGACTGGCTTCCGGCGGATATAGAAGTCGTTAAAGAGATACAGGGATGCTTCGCTAAATAAATATATTTGGGAGTAGAATTTTATGAGCATGGAATTGCTAGGAAACATCGATAAGGTCCATACAACACCGATGGGAGCCGACAGAATCAAGAAAAATCTCGGACTCAAAGAAAATGATGTTGAAGAATGGTGCCGCAGTAGGATAATGGACTCGTCTTCTGAGATTAAAAAGATGGGCAAGAACTGGTATGTATGGAACGGAGACTTTGTGCTGACTGTAAATGCCAGCAGCTACACTATCATTACTGCACATAAGGTTGACTCAAAAAAGAAGGAAAAGAAAATAAATAGAACAGAGAAGGCAGAATTTACTGTGCTTTGTCTGATTCAGGATGGTGACAGGATTCTTTTGCAGAACCGTGTAAAAGAGGACTGGAAGGGTTACACGCTCCCAGGCGGGCATGTGGAGCCTGGAGAGTCGTTTGTAGACGCTGTTGTGCGTGAAGTTAAGGAGGAGACCGGGCTAACCCTTTTAAACCCACAGCTGGCAGGGATAAAGCAGTTCCCCATAGCTGGCGGCAGGTACTTAGTTCTCCTGTTTAAGGCTGAACGATTTTATGGAGAGGTTACTTCTTCCGATGAAGGAGAGATGGAGTGGATAGATAAAGACAAGCTTTCTGAGGTTAAGACAGTTGATGATTTCGATAGCCTGCTTGAAGTAATAAATGATCCTTTTTTGACAGAGTTCCAATATCTGGTGAATGGTGATGATTGGAGAGTATCACTGAAATAAAGTTTATTAAAGGTACACGGTACCAGGTTTATAGTGTTAGGCACCTATCAGGTTTATAACATGGAGGTATAGATATTATGACGATACAGGAAAGAGCTGAAAAAGCAGTACAACTGAAAACATCGGGTGGATACAATTGTTCACAAGCGGTCACTGCTGTGTTGGCAGACCAGACAAACCTGACGGAAGAGCAATTAAAGCAGGTTTCAGCAGGCTTCTGTGCAGGAATGGGAAATCAGGAGGCTACCTGCGGAGCTATTATTGGAGTAGGGATGATAGCAGGGCTAAAAACAGAAGGAAAAGGCACTTTGAAGGTTGCAAGAAGTATTCAGGAAACATTCAAGGACAGATGCGGGGCTATAACCTGTAAAGACCTTAAAGATGTTACAGACGGGAAACCTTTATGTCCCTGTGAAGAATGTGTCAGAAATGCAGTACTTATTTATGGAGAGATATTTGGACTGTGAAGTAAGGAGGGCAAAATGAGGAAAATACTATGTATATTCTTAACGGCGGTACTTATTATAAACTGCAGGATACCGTTAAGTGTAAAAGCAGGTGAACTGTCATTTTCCGACAAGGGATATACTTTGCAGCAAGTAGTGGTACTTAGCCGTCACAATATCAGGGCACCGTTATCGGGAAACGGATCTGTACTGGAACAGGTAACCCCGTATAACTGGTATAACTGGTCATCAAAGTCCAGTGAACTTTCCCTCAGAGGAGGAGTACTGGAGACCGAGATGGGCCAGTACTTTAAAAAATGGTTGGAAGCAGAGGGATTGATTCCGGAGAACTATCGGCCGAAAGAAAATGAGTTAAGGGTATATTCCAATTCCAAACAGAGAACAATAGCTACTGCTAAATCTTTTATATCAGGATTTGCTCCGATCGCGAATATTGATGTTGAATACCATATGGATCTTGGCGTGATGGACCCGGTATTCACACCCGCGCTCAATTTTACGAGTGAAAAGTATTATAAGGATGCGAGTGCACAGATATCCGAGCTTTTCGGGGACAAGATCAAGGGACTGTATGATAACTATAAACTGGTAGCTGATATCATAGACATGGATAAGTCGGAAGATTACAAAGAATATGACTTCTCCGATGAAAACATCCTGATCTATAATACCGGCGACGAACCCATGGTATCCGGTCCTTTGAAGCTTGGAACACAGATAAGCGATGCACTGGTGCTCCAATATTATGAGGAGAGCGATCCTGTAAAAGCAGCTTTCGGTAACGAACTTACCTTAGAACAGTGGCGTGAGATATCAGAGATAAAGGATGTATACGGAGATGTTCTGTTCACGGCTCCCATGGTGGCTGTAAATATTGCAAATCCCCTGATCAAAGAAATCTATTCCGAGATGAATATCAAGGGAAGGGTATTTACCTTCCTTTGCGGGCATGATTCAAATATCGGAAGTGTACTTGCCGCACTCGGAGTAAATGATTACGAACTGGAAGATTCTATAGAGACAACCACTCCCATCGGATGTAAGCTTGTCTTTTCAAAATGGATGAGCAAAAAAGGAAAGGCATACTGGTCAGTTGATCTCGTTTATCAGTCTTCCGACCAGTTAAAGACCCAGCCAATCCTATATCGGGAGAACTCACCGGTTATCCACCATCTGAGTTTCAAAGGGATCAAACAGAACAAATACGGGTTATACAAAGAAAAAGAGATAAAGAAGCTTTTCAAGAACGCCATAAAGGAATATGACTCTCTATATGAAAAGTATTCCGACACGGTGGCATTCCTTGGTCCGGAGGGAACTTATACCCAGGAAGCATGTGAGGAGTATTTTGGAAAAGATGGGAATTTTGTTCCGTATAAAACAGTTAATGATGCTGTAGACGCCCTGGTCTCCAAAAAATCCCGATATGCAGTGATACCGCAGGAAAATACCATAGGCGGAGCGGTAACAGACTATGTTGATACCCTGATCTCACAGCCGGGAGTATCCGTAGCAGGTGAGGTAGAACTCCCGATAAGCCAGAATCTTCTGGTAGTTCCGGGAACTAAGCTTTCGGACATCAAAACAGTATATTCCCATAAACAGGGTATAGCGCAGGGAGCGGAATGGCTGAAGAAGAACCTGCCGAACGCCGAAGTCATAGAAGTATCAAGCACTGCGGAAGGTGCCAGAATGATATCTGAAGGAAAGGATAAATCATATGCGGCCATAGCATCGGCAGGATGCGCCGAGGTATACGGTCTTGAGATCCTGGCACCGGGGATCCAGAATAATGATAACAATAAAACGAGATTTTATGTGCTTTCTTTAGATAAACCTTCAACAGCTAAACATGACAGACTGGCCTTCATAGCCAAAGGAGCAGCGAAGGATCTGCCGTCCCTTTTAGCAAAGCTAAAGGAAAGAGGGATGACACTTGTGACCATACATGACCGTCCCTTAAAAACCGTGCTCGGAGAGTACTATTATGTCATAGAATGTGCTGATTCCGACTATGAGAACTACGAAGCCCTGACAAAGAATAAGGACTTTGAATTCAGGTATCTGGGAAGTTTCAATATACACGGTACTGATTTGGTGTCCGGGCCCATGTCTTGACAGTGTGGATATACTCCTTCGCCTATGGATGCGTATCTGTTCGCTCAGATTAATAATGGCAATGCTATATCGGTTCCATTGGGCGAAGATTATACATATTCCGGGATAGATAATCTTGAAAGGACTATAGAGAAACTGTTTTCTGAACCATTTGGTCAGGGATATCCCAAAGGTGAGGAAGAGAGAAAACTGAAGGATACATCTTTGCTGAAAGATATCCGAGCAAAGTCCCAGGTCAGTGCTATTGAACTTATGCAGAGCTTGGATACAGAGATTGTCGACAAGATAAAGAAAAAAAGGGACGTAATAGAGTTTATTATCAATAATGGGAAGAACGAGAAAATAATTCACTGGTTAAGGAAATAAAAAGGCAGTAAATTTATGGAAGATAGAAAAAAAACTGTAATATCGGATCCGGAATTATTCCATGTGCATACCTTTAGATGCAGACATGCTGTTAAAGGTACACGGTACCAAAGTGTAAGGCACTGCATAAGATTATTCCAGAATCATGGTATGAGAAGATTCAAGTTGAGGGATCTCAATGTGTATTTGAATTGGTTATTTTCTGGATATGCATATAACAATATTTCACATATAACGGAGGCGTATATTAATTGAAACTTGAAATAGAAAACGGCGTGCTGAAAAAATTAGATGTGGTATACTATGAGGAATTCGACCTTGATATCGTTATTCCATATGGCGTGACAAAAATCGGGTATCAGGCATTTGAGAGTAATGGGTGTCGGGTTAAAAGCATAACGATACCTGACACAGTGACTGAGATCGATGACGATGCATTTGCAGACTGCGACCTGATCACAAGTATAACTATCCCCGACAGTGTGATATCAATAGGAAACTGTGCATTTGATGAGTGTCGCAAGCTTGAAAACGTAACTATAGGAAAAAGCGTTATTTCTATCGGAGACCGTGCATTTCATTATTGCAGGAGTCTTAAAAGCGTAACCATGGGAAACAGTGTTACTTCAATCGGGGATTTTGCTTTTTCATCAGATGAAAAACTCGAAAGCATAACTTTCGGAAATAGTTTAACTTCTATAGGAAGTTTTGCGTTTAATTGTTGTATAAGCCTTAAAAGCGTAACTCTGCCTGACAGCTTGATTGAGATAGGTGAAAGCGCATTTGAGTATTGCCCTGCTCTTACAAGTCTGACCATCGGTAAGGGCTTGAAAGTGTTCGGAGAATATGCATTTGGTGATTGTGAAAACCTAAAAAATATAACGCTGCCAAGCAGAGAGTTCAAGCTTGATCCAAAAGCATTTGAGGAGAGAGATGTCAGTAACTTTATTATCAACTACAAAGAAAACTAAACTGATTTACTCCATTCATGGGGTCGCTCTTATATGAGGTTGCTGTATCCAGGAGAGCGCATGATGGTATGCAGAGAGGATTAATACAGTGGAGATTGATGATTATATAGAACTTTATAAAAAGGTTGGATACATCCGGGAAATGCGCAAGTATGTTGGGCATGCACCTATACTGACATGTGCCTGCGGTGTAATCATTGAAAATGATAAGGGAGAGATTCTGCTACAGAAAAGAAAAGATAACGGCTGCTGGGCTATCATTGGCGGCGCCATGGAAATGGGAGAAACCTTCGAAGAGACCATTAGGCGGGAAACCATGGAAGAATCCGGATTGTCGTTAGGCAGACTGGATGTGTTCCAATTATACTCCGGTAAGGACCGTATCATAGAGTATTCTAATGGGGATATCTGTTTTGGTCCCGGGATTGTTTTTATTACAAGGGAATATGAGGGAGTTATGATAAACGATCCGGATGAGGTGGTGGAACATCGTTTCTTTAAGAAAACAGAATTACCCGATAATCTGAACAGATATGATAAAGATATTATATTGGAATGGGCAGGCAGAGAAAGGAAAACATGATCTATCAAATTGATTCAACAAGCAGAAATGCAATAAATACTAAGATTTAAGAAAGGATAGCAAATGGTTGAAAAAACAGAAGACAGAAAGCTGATAATAAAGGGACGTGTTGATTCGATAAATGCGCAGAAATTCGAAGAAGAACTTATGGCATTATGCAGACCTGGAGAAGAGGTACTCATAGATGCATCTGACATTACGTATATTTCCTCTGCCGGACTTCGGGTATTCATGAGGTTGAAAAAAGCTGTGAAGAAAGATGTAATTATTGAAAACGTTTCAAATGAGGTTTATGACATTTTTGAGGTTACAGGATTCACGGAAATTTTAAGTATTAAAAAGAAGATGCGTGAAATCGATGTGACAGGGTGCGAAGTAATCGGTGAAGGAGCAAATGGTAAAGTATATAGGCTTGATGATGAGACGATAATCAAGGTCTTTAGCCCTGGGGTTCCGATGAAGGTGGTACAAGAAGAAAGGGATGTTGCGAGAGCTGCCTTTGTGGCAGGAGTACCGACTGCTATTTCATATGATGTTGTAAAAGTTGGGGAATGTTTTGGTGCAGTTTATGAGATGCTGCATGCAAAA
>JAEEKN010000281.1 GCA_016282435.1 Lachnospiraceae bacterium
CCCCCACCTCTTAGCGTAGCGAAGGTGGGGGGAGATCTTCGTTTCAGGCGGGGTTCAAGCCCCGACTGAAATGAGATGCGAAGCATCGTTTTGTTACCGAGGAAACGCTGAAGGCGTTTTCGAGGTGACTTTGACCAAAATGAGATGCGGAGCATAACTTTGTTGCCGAGAGAAGGCGGAAGGCATTTTTGAGGTGGCACTTACAAAAAGAACCGTAAAAAGGAGAAGAAAAATGGCAGAGTATAATGAAATGACGATAGCAGAGATGTATGATCTCTCACAGACCATTGCGGCAGATTTGTTCAAAGGTAAGACCTATCCCTGGGAAGTACTTCCCGAGATTGGTGACTTTATCGTAAAACTCGGTGAGACACTGGATCCCGAAGAGTATGAGAAGAAGGGTGAGAATGTCTGGATAGCAAAATCAGCGAAAGTAGCACCTACAGCCAGCATAAACGGTCCCTGCATCATAGGAAAGGATACTGAGGTCAGACAGTGCGCATTCATCCGTGGCAAGGCTATCGTGGGAGAGGGATGTGTCGTTGGTAACTCTACAGAACTTAAGAATGTAGTACTTTTCAATAAGGTACAGGTACCTCATTACAACTATGTAGGTGATTCGGTACTCGGATTTAAATCACATACAGGTGCTGGTGCCATCACTTCAAATGTTAAACAGGACAAGACTCTGGTAAAGGTAAACTACAAAGGGACAAAGGTTGAGACAGGCTTAAAGAAGTTCGGTGCCATGCTCGCAGATAACGTTGAAGTAGGATGTAACTCGGTACTTAACCCCGGTACAGTAGTAGGAAGGCACTCAAATATCTATCCTCTGTCGATGGTCCGCGGATTCATTCCCGCAGAGTCCATACTTAAGACAGGCGGAGTGCTTGTATCAAAGAAAGAAGATATCTAAAAAAGCTGAAAAAATAGTATTATTAATACCGTCGGTTGAACAGATCCGGCGGTATTTTTAAATTTTTTAAAAAAATCTTGCCAACACGCCTATAAAGTTGTATTATAAACTATGTGTTGTCTAACGACAAATTTATTGGGGAATTTCTTTATATAGAAAGGACGTAAAAGTATGACAGGATTATCAAAGAAAGCAATGGCGGTTAAACCCTCATCTACCCTCGCTATCTCTGACAAGGCGAAGCAGATGAAGGCAGCGGGAGTTGATGTGGTGAGCTTTGGTGCGGGAGAACCTGATTTCCCTACTCCAAAGAATGTTTGTGATGCGGCAGTAGACGCTATAAATGCCGGATTTACCAAGTACACAGCAGCATCAGGTATAGTGGAACTGAAGCAGGCTATCTGTGATAAATTTGCACGTTTCAACAAACTTCATTACGAGACCAACCAGATTGTTATCTCTAACGGAGGAAAGCATTCTCTGACCAATATCTTTGAAGCAATCCTTGATCCCGGTGATGAGGTCATCATCCCTTCACCTTACTGGCTTTCTTACCCTGAGATGGTAAAGCTTGCCGGAGGTATCCCGATATATGTTCGCTGTTCAAAAGAGAACGGATACAAGATCACTGCAGAGCAGCTTAAGAGTGCATGTACTGCGGACACCAAGGCTTTTGTACTCAATTCCCCGAACAATCCAACCGGTATGATATACACCAGGGACGAACTTGAAGCCTTAGCTAAAGTCATAGTAGAAAAAGATATATACTGTGTATCGGATGAAATGTATGAGAATCTGGTATACACTGATGAAGAAGTAGTGAGCATAGCTTCTTTCAACGATGAGATTTACAAGAGAACCATCACCTGTTCAGGTATGGCAAAGGCTTATGCCATGACAGGATGGAGACTCGGATATATAGGTGCCGCTCCCGAGATAGCAAAGGCTATCGGAAGCATCCAGAGCCATCAGACATCAAACCCCAACTCCATAGCACAGAAGGCCGGCGTTGAGGCACTGAACGGACCTCAGGACACCGTAGAGAAGATGAGACAGGAATTTGCAAAGCGCTGTGACTATATGTATGAACGCATCAGCAAGATGCCACATGCATCAATCATCAAGCCCAGCGGAGCATTCTATGCCTTTATAGACGTGAGCGAAGCATTCGCCCTTAAGTACAAGGGAGAGAAGGTAGGCGATGTATTTAAGCTCGCTGACATACTCCTTAATGACTACAAGGTAGCGGTTATCCCCTGCAAGGACTTCGGATTTGATACACACATCCGCTTAAGCTACGCTACAAGCATGGAGAATATTACAAAGGGTCTCGACAGGATTGAAGAATTCTTAAAGACACTCGAATAAAATCAATCAGAGGGACGGTTCTCTGATTGAAAACAAATGCTTAATTATCAACGATGAAAAATCAATCACAGAACCGTCCCGGTGATTGAAATGGAGAAAGAAATGAAAAAATTTACAGCTAGTGAGCTTAGAAAAGCTTGGATAGATTTTTATAAGGAAAGAGGTCATGTGGACTGCGGAGCCGTATCACTGGTTTCGGACGGATCCACAGGCGTTATGTTTAACGTTGCAGGTATGCAGCCTCTGATGCCTTACCTGCTCGGACAGAAGCATCCCATGGGAACGAGACTCTGCAATGTCCAGGGATGTGTACGTACGAACGATATTGACTCCGTAGGTGACAAGAGCCACGGAACTTTCTTCGAGATGATGGGAAGCTGGAGTCTGGGTGATTACTTTAAGGAAGACAGATGCAAGTGGAGTTTTGAACTCCTGACCCAGCTCTTCGGATTTGACGCAGACCACCTTGCAGCTACAGTATTCGAAGGTGATGAGAACGCACCCAGAGATGAAGAAGGCGCAAAATACAGAGAACTTTCGGGATTTAAGAAGGAAAATATATTCTATCTTCCCGCTGATGATAACTGGTGGGGACTTGAGTACGGACCCTGCGGACCCGACAGCGAGATGTTCTATGTAAAGGATGTTCCTCCCTGCGGACCCGACTGTAAGCCCGGATGCCACTGCGGAAAATACACCGAGATCGGTAATGATGTTTTCATGCAGTATGAGAAGCATCATGACGGAACACTTACTCCATTAAAGCAGAAAAATGTTGATACCGGTTGGGGACTTGAGAGAAACCTTGCATTCCTGAACGGTTTTGACGATGTATATAAGATTGATGTTCATGTACCTGCTATAACAGCTATAGAGGAAGCCAGCGGTATCAAGTATGATTCCGATGAGAAGCTCACGAGATCAATGAGAATTCTCGCAGACCACACACGTACAGCTGTTATGCTGATCGGTGATGAGGCAAAGCTTCTTCCTTCAAATGCCGGTGCAGGCTATGTACTCCGCCGTCTTATCCGCCGTGCGGTTAGACATGCGAGAACCTTAGGATTAAAGAAAGACAATATCTTAAAGGTAGCAGAGGCATATATTTCCGTATACGCAGAAAGCTATCCGCTCCTTGTAAAGAACAAGGAATTCATCCTTTCGGAACTCGGAAAAGAGATAGAGCGTTTCGAGGCAACACTTGAAAACGGACTTAAGGAATTTAAGAAAATACTTGATGTAAAGCAGGCTGAAAAGAGCAAGGAGATAGACGGAAAAGAAGCATTCTATCTCTATGATACATTCGGATTCCCGCTTGAACTGACTGTGGAACTCGCTGAAGAAGAAGGACTCAAGGTAGACGAGGCCGGGTTCGCAGATGCTATGGAAGAGCAGAAGCAGAAGGCGAGAGAAGGAAAGAACTTCTCTCAGAAGCTTACCGGACAGGGTGTATTTGACAGCCTCGCTGAAAATATCAAGAGTGAGTTCTTAGGATATGACGCAGTAAGCTGTGACGGTGCAGTTCTGGCTATAGCAAAAGAGGATGCTCTCACAGACGAACTTAGGACCGGTGAAGAAGGAACCATCATCACTGACAAAACTACCTTCTATGGCACCATGGGCGGACAGGTAGGAGATATCGGAGAAATCCTGGGATCAAACGGTACAAAGTTTGAAGTTACCGAAACCATCCATGTTGCAGGCGGAAGAACTGCTCATGTCGGTAAGGTAGTATCCGGAAGCATTAAAACATCGGATAAAGTGTCATTAAATGTAAATAAAGAGAACAGGGCAAAGACCTGCAGGAACCATTCCGCAACACATCTTCTCCAGGCAGCTCTCCGCGAGGTGCTCGGAAACGATGCTCATCAGGCAGGTTCATTCCAGGATCCCGAAAGAACACGTTTTGACTTCTCATACGGTCAGGCTATGACAAAAGAACAGCTCGATAAAGTTGAGAAGATCGTAAATGAAAAGATTGCCGAGGATCTTCAGGTCGTTACAGATGTTATGAGCATCGATGAGGCTAAAAAGACCGGAGCTATGGCTCTGTTCGGTGAGAAGTACGGCGATTCCGTTAGAGTCGTATCAATGGGAGACTTCTCAAAGGAACTCTGCGGCGGTACTCATGTAAAGCACACAGGCGACATCGCATCATTCAAGATCCTTTCAGAATCAGGCGTGGCAGCAGGTGTGAGACGTATCGAAGCTATCACAGGTTCAAACGTACTTGCATATTATAAAAAGCAGGAAGAACTCTTAAAAGAGGCAGCAGCTGCTGCAAAGACACAGCCTGCAGGCCTCGTAGAGAAGATTCTGCACCTTGTAGCAGACAACAAGGCTTTAAGCAGCGAGATAGAGTCATTAAAGTCAAAAATGGCAAAGGATTCACTCGGAAATGTACTTGATTCCGTAGTGGAAGTAAAGGGCGTAAAAGTGCTCGCAGCAAAAGTGCCCGGAGTAGATATGAACGGACTCCGCGATCTTTCCGATAATCTCTGTGAGAAGATGGGTGGCGGTATAGCAGTCCTCGTATCTGAAGCAGACGGCAAAGTAAATCTGGTAGCAAAGGCTACAGATGATGCAATAGCTAAGGGCGCTCATGCAGGAAACCTCATCAAGATAATAGCTCCCATAGTCGGAGGAGGCGGAGGAGGACGTCCGAATATGGCTCAGGCCGGCGGAAAGAACCCTTCAGGAATAGATGAGTGTATCAAGGCTGTAGCAGGAACTGTAGAGTCACAGATAAAGTAATAAGGAGTTCTTAAGTGAAAAGATTCTGCATCATCACGAATAAATCAAAAGATGAAAGCTTTGAAGTGACCAAAAAGATCGAAGCTCTGATATCTCAGTATGGTGGAAGCAGTGTTTCGTTCAGCGATCCGCTGATCGGTGAGTCGGAACTGTCCGCTACAGAGATAAAGCAGCTCGGCACAAAGTACGGGGAACTCCTGAAGGACTGTGAATGCGCTATAGTACTCGGGGGTGACGGAACCATACTGGAAACCTCACGTGCCATAGGGGACATAGAAATCCCTATGATAGGCATTAACCTCGGTACTCTGGGATTCCTGTCCTGTATCGAGAAGTCACAGGTGGAACTGGCCGTAAAGAAGCTTGTGGAAGATAATTTTACCATAGAAAACCGTATGCTCCTCAACGTCAAGTACAACTGCAAAGGCATAACTGAGACGTATGTCGCCCTGAACGATGTAACGGTGACCCGAAGCGGTCTTTCGAGAGTCATCAGGACCGACGTATATATAAACGGCGAAGCTGTGAGCTCGTACTGGGGTGACGGATGCCTGGTAGCTACACCCACAGGATCCACGGGATATAACCTCTCCGCAGGAGGCCCGATAGTGACTCCGGAAGCAAGACTCATGTGCATCACTCCGA
>JAEEKN010000282.1 GCA_016282435.1 Lachnospiraceae bacterium
CCCCCACCTCTTAGCGTAGCGAAGGTGGGGGGAGATCTTCGTTTCAGGCGGGGTTCAAGCCCCGACTGAAATGAGATGCGAAGCATCGTTTTGTTACCGAGGAAACGCTGAAGGCGTTTTCGAGGTGACTTTGACCAAAATCAGGTGTTTTTCAAGATCATATACCCGACGGTTAAAAAGTAGCAGGATGAGAAGGAGATATATCCATGATAAAAAACATTATATTTGACATAGGAAACGTACTGTCCGACTTTTGCTGGGAGAAGTTCCTGGAGGAGAGAGGCTTTGACAGAGCCATGGTAGATAGGATAGGAAGAGCATCCGTATGGAATGAGGACTGGTACGAGTTTGATAAGGGTGTGTACACTGATGAAGAAGTTGTTGATCTCTTTATAGAGAATGATCCCGAGATAGCGGACGAGATCCATAAAGGCTTCGACAACGTGGAAGGAATGGTTAGACTTCGTCCACGTACATTTCCATGGATAAAGGATTTAAAAGAACGAGGCTATAAGGTATACTATCTGTCAAACTTCTCACATAAGGCAGAGATTCAGTGCCCGGATTCGGTGTCGTTTATACCGGAGATGGACGGTGGTATCCTGTCGTACAAGGTTAAGATGACAAAGCCGGATCCCGAGATCTATAAACTTCTGTTAAAGATGTATGACTTAAAGGCAGAGGACTGCGTATTTATAGACGACACTCCGAGAAATGTAGAGGCTGCAGAGAAGCTTGGCATACACGGTATACAGTTTAAGGAGTATGAACAGGTATTTGAGGAACTTGAAGCATTGCTCGCATAGATTTAGTAGATTTAATAAAAAAAATCCTTGCCCTTGATTATTTTTGCTTTAAATGTTAACCTATTATCGATCAGAGGGACGGTTCTGTGATTATTTTTGTCGGTCCCGGAACCGTCCTGCGTTATATATGCCATAAACGAATGCTCACAATGGAAGGCTCATAATTGTGGGTTGCGCTTACAGGAGACTATATATGAAGAATAGATATTTATATAGATTGTTTATTATACTTCTTACAGTGGTTATGCTTGTAGGAGTAGTTCCCGTTAGTGCGGCTTCTTCCGGGAAATCGTATGAGACCCAGGGAGAAACCATTATTCTTACTTCAGAAAACACAACCTACAATATTCCTGCGGGCTCATATATGAAGAAGATCATAGCACGTGCGTCTTCTGTGAGTATCGTACTGCATGAGTATGCGACGATAAAGAATCTTGTGGTAGGGAAAAAGAACTGTAAATTGAATATATATGTAGATGATATGGCTTATGTGAGCGTTGATTTAAAGAAGAAGGCCGATCTGGAGATATCGGGAAGGATGAGTGCTGATACCTGCGACGTAAAGGTAAGTGCAGCAGGATGTACCGTCAAATCTTCGATTCCTGTCAATATCACTGCAAATAAAGATGTAAAAGTAAGTCTAAATCGTGGCGCAGAAGGGTATAAGATAAAGAAGGGTAAAAGTACCGTAAAGGTGACACTGACTGACAACACCTCGGAAAAGGCTGCAAAGACCTCACTTCCCGCGCCTACCGCTCAGAAGAAGACAAAAAAATTGTTTGATTCGGCAGAAAAATTCCCGAATACGACACTGACTATTTCTGCAGGTGACAGGATTCTTCAGACAAAAGAGGAAGTACGTGATTATATTTATGAAGGCGTGGGTAAGTATACCAGGTTTTATATGATCGTGAAGTCGCTTGATCTGATAAGTGACGAGTCATATTACATGAATATTTTTACTTCCATAGATTCACTGGAATTTATCGAACCGAAAGTTTACAAAAATTGTGCGTATCTCAAGATAACATGCTCACAAAAAGTAATGCCTAAAGACGATGAGTTTTATGCTGTTGATAATGCTTTGTCGAACGGATACACGGGGTATCTGGATTCAAATGAAAAAGAACTGTATGAACTGGTGCTTGATTTAGCAAAAAAATTAAAAGGAAAAACTGAGTATGACACGGTAAAAAACATACACGACTATCTTGTAAAAACAATAGCATATACTAAAAATGCTTCCGGGAATGAATATTCGGCAAGAAATGCACTGGTCAAAAAAGCGTGTGTATGTGCAGGATATCAACTGGCATTTTATGAATTGGCAAAGGCAGCCGGGCTTGATGTAATATGTGTGACAGGCACAGCACATGACAAGAAGAACAGATCCGAAGCTCATGGATGGAACAAGGTAAAGATTGAGGGAAGATGGTATTCCATAGATTGTACATGGGACGACCCGACTCCCGATGAACCCGGCAGGATTCTGTATACATATTTCCTACTGGCAGATGAAGATATGGCATATGACCATGAATGGGATAATGAAAAACTGCCCGTAGCGGTATCGAGGGATCTCGGAACCATATATACAAAATATGAGGATACTCTGAGGTTCAATTCTGATCAGAAGGCTTATGATTATGTATTTGAGAATGTTGAAAAAGCCAGATCAAAAAATGCCAATAACTTTAAATATGAGATAAATCTTATAACTCCCGATAACGGGAATGTGTATTATGATGCTGTGAAAAAACTTCTTGATCAGTATCATGAAAAATTTGGATGCGGAACATCTCTCAGGTCAGAAAATCTGGGATTTTACGGAACTCTCTTTTATATCAAGGTATATAAGGGGACAAAATAATTCATTAGACCGGGACAGGGGAAAAATATGCCGTACATAAGCAGAAAATCGAGAAAATTCATATTTTCGTTTATGGGGGCACTATGCCTGTGCTATCTCCTGGAGTTTTTGCCCGGTGGTTTTATGCTTCATAATGTCACGAGTGTATTATACTGTGCGATAGCCATTGCATGGATCATCACGGTAGAAAGAAGAGTGCCTTTCAGTTTTATAAAGGGATATCTGGTTCTGGGCGGTGTATGTGTTACTATGCTGTTTATCCTGAGAGTCATGAAGTGGGATATTTTTGCACATATAGTGACTCTCAACAGGCTTATCTGGTATTTCTATTACCTTCCGGTTACAGCTATCACGCTATTTACGCTTCTTTTATCTCTCAGAGTCGGGAAAGAAGCCGAAAAAAGCAAAAATCTCTGGGATTTCACGCTGATCATAGGATGGCTGGTTTTGGTAGTCATGATCATGACGAACGACTATCACAATTTTATTTTCAAGGTATATACATACAATGAAATGGTCCAGTCATATTCGTATAATTTTGGATATTTTATAGTTTTGGCATGGAACGTTATACTCACGGTTTTATCATTTATTATACTTATAAAGCGAAGCAGGAATTATTCTTCAAAAACTCTTTCATGGATTCCTGTGGGCATATGTTTGATCTTTAGCAGTTTATTATTCATATATGCTTTAAATGGTGGCAATTCGCCTGTTTTATTCGGGAAAAAAATGTACAACTTCCAGGAAGTATACGGGATCATGTATATAGCCATATGGGAGTCGTGCTTAAGAATCGGTCTGATCCCGTCAAACAGTGATTATGACGACATTTTTAAGCTGGCCAAAATAAAAGCTGCTATCGCCGATAATTCCCAGGTCCTTACATATCTGTCAAATGAGGCTGTTCCTCTGACACAGGAGCAGGTTGAAAAAGCAGAGAGTCCGGATGGATTGCGCCTTGATGATAACAGAAGGGTAAAATCAAAAAAACTCGCGGTTGGAAGTGTTATATGGGTAGAGGATCATACGGCGGTTAATGAGCTGAACGCGAGTCTCAAAGAAGCTGTTGAACGTATCAATGAGGAGAACAGCCTCTTAGAGATTGAAAACGAGATAAAGGCTGAAAAACAGGCCATAGAAACTCGTAACAGACTGTATGACAGCATATCGTTCAGAACCAGATCCCAGCTGGAAACCATAGGTATGATCCTGGAAAGAGCGGAGCTTCAGGGCGAGGGTAAAGAAGAGGCCATAAAACAGTGTGCCATTCTGGGAGCCTACGTAAAGCGTCAGGCAAATCTTTCGATACTGGCGGAACAGTACAGAATGCTAAAGCTAGAGGAACTTCGTTATGCTATCAGGGAATCACTGGAGAATGTAAGGCTCCTGGGTATAGATGCAAATGTTTCAGGCATCAAAGCAAATACTGAGTTTGACGGAGGCCTTCTGATCCAGGCTTACGAGATATTTGAGGCAACCATAGAAGCGGCTCTTCCTGGTGTTGAGACCATATCATGCATTCTTCTGGGTAATGACGGTATCAGGCTGGAGATACTGATGGATACACCTAACGGCCTGCCTGATTTTACCAGGTGGGATCTAAATAAATATGGCGCGCAGATAGAGATACTCAGGGAAGATGAAGGTATATATGTAAGGTATTATTCAAAACCTTCATGTGAAAAAAATACACAGGAAGATGACGAAAAGGATTTTAAGTCAGATCAGGATCCTGAAAACGAAAGCGGGGTGAAAGCTCCGTGAATGAAAAAATATATGTTTTGATCCTTGGATCAATGTGCGTTGAAACATTTGTTATGCTGATTATAGCAGTGTTCAACCTGATAAGAACGCTGTTCCAGAAAACGAAAAGAGCATATGGTATACTTGAAGGAATACTGTTTATCATCGAATATGTTATCCTTCAGATATTCTTTGAACTTCTGGATGATTACGGTGTAAGTGTTGCGGTAGGATTTGAGAACAGCACGATAGTTTTGATCCTTTTGCAGGCGGCAGTTACTGCGGTAGTGCTTATCATCACGCAGACGGTATACAGATGGGAAAGAAAAACGCTTTCGAAAGCGGCACTGAAAAACGGACTCGATAACCTTCCGGAGGGACTCCTGTTTTACTGGAAGGGTGGGATGGTGAAGCTGGTAAATACCAGAATGTATACTATATCCCACAAGCTGTTCGGAGAGGGAATCTACAGTGGCATCGAATTCTGGAAAAAACTGGTCGATCTGGACATGAATATACTTCCGCAGTCTCCGGAAGAAAAAAACGAGTGTCTCGTGAGGCTTGATGACGGGTCGGTATACAGTTTTAAAAGAGATATATGTATATTTGAAGACCATGAGATATATGAGATCATAGCATCCGATGTATCTGAGGCTCAGCTCCTTAATGAAAAGCTGAAGGTAAAAAGGATAAAAGCGGATGAGATAAAGCAGAGGCTGAAAATCCTGAACTCCGAGATAGAGAAGATGACAGCGGAGAAGGAAATACTTGATACAAAGAGCAAAGTTCATGACGATCTGGGTAAAACCCTGATAATGTCCAGAAGATTTCTGGAAACAGGTGATGAAAAACTGGGCGCTGATGTTATAAAGCAGTGGAAACTGAATACCATCCTTTTACGGGGTGAGGAAAATGATGAGAAGCTGTTTGAATATACTTCTTTAGCAAAGGATATCCAAAAGCTCGGTCTGGAATTAAAACTCGAAGGAGAACTTCCTAAAAGTAAAGATATGGCATCTGTTGTGGCATCAGCTCTTAGAACATGTTCAACCAATGCGCGTCGGCATGGAGAGGCTACTGAGCTTTCATGCAGGATAGAGACTTATTCCAGAGACAAAAAATGGTTGAAAATTGAAATAAGTAATGATGGTAAAATGCCCGGTGAGGATTTCTCCGAAGGTGGAGGTTTGACAAACTTAAGAAACTCGGTGGAAAGAATCGGCGGAAGCATGGAAATAGAGATAGATGAGAGATTCAGGGTAATACTTTTATTGCCAAATGATAATACCTGATATGAATCGTTTTAAAGATTTATTTATCTAATAAAGAGTAAAACGGTATATGAGGAAAGAGGAGGACATATGACAAGAGTAGCTATAGTAGACGATCAGAATATCACGAGGCAGTTCTTTTCTTATTTTATAAAAGATTCAAAAGAATTTGAACTCGTGGCATC
>JAEEKN010000031.1 GCA_016282435.1 Lachnospiraceae bacterium
CATGGCAAGACTGGTTACCAGATTACCCAAGGTCATCATGATCTGGGAGCCGGTGACAACGGCTGAAACTTCTTTTGCATCGGAAAACTGACCGACTACGAAAAGGTCAACCGCACCATACATAGCTTGCAGGAACAGTGCAAACATAACAGGCATTGCAAATCGCATAAGGGGACCGAGTATTCGTCCTTCTGTAAAGTTTACCTGATCATTCATACGTTAACTTCCTGATATTTTTCCACTCAAATATCATGTTTACCATAAAACCTGATTAAATTTCAGGTTTTTTATTTTGTTTTTTTCCTTCTTCCGCCTCTGCGTTTCGGCTTCGGTTCTTCGTCTTTCACAACCGTTTCTGATTCAAAAAATGCGATTGCTTCCTCAAGGCTTTTACTGCTTTTCATAAATGCAGCCACTAAAGCTTCGTTTTCAATAGCTGCTTTTTTCTCCCTGAGTTTCTGAAGCTCTTCGCAAGCCTCATTATATATCCTTCCTGTTTTGGCTACACGGTCTTCTGCTTTCTTTATCTTCTCATCTATACTTTCCATTGTCATACGTGCCATGATATCATTCCTCCATACTATCGATTTTCTTTAACCGATCGCTGATCTTGCCTGCCCTGTGCTTCACATATGCTGCATCTATCCCAAACGCGTTAAGGATAGTCTTCTGTGTTTTGGTCAGTGCATGGTCCAATCGGTATATCCTGTCATGGCCCCGTATCATCTCTATCTTCTCAAGTTCCCTTATAGCTGCAGGAACTGTCATGTAATTCGGGCTTTCATCTATTCTTTCAAGTTCTTCTTTAAGTTTAGTGTAGATCCGATTTCTCACGATGAGTGCTATGAATTCTATAAATATCTTGGCTTCTGTAGACTCATTGTAATGCGTCCTCTCACTCTTGTTCCCAAGATATGATTTATCACCTCTAAAGAGCTTCTCTGAGGAATCCCTGCTATAATACAGGTCTATCGCTTCCTTTGCGGTCATCTTTTCCGATGTGACGATACAGAAATATCCGCACAGTTTAAGTTCCTGCTTTATCACATCAGCTTTTTCTCTTACAAGTGTCAGTATCCCCTTGCTGTCATAAAAAGCTTCAAAATATCTACTGTCAGCATCACTGAGTTGGTAATCCGTGCCATACTGTGCCTCAAGTGCCTTTCCCAGCCTTTCGAGCATTTCCTCTAGCTGTTCTTTCTCACCGTGTTCCTTGCCGGTACTATGGTATATATGGAAATACCTTTCCTTTTCATCATCAGCATAAAGCTTTTCTTTTACGGTCATACCATAAACGTGATGCTTCCTTATACTGTATTTCCTCTCTTCTTCAAACTCCCCTTTATGATCAAGAACAAAGCTGTTAACAAGGGATGCCATACCTTTTACCATGATCACAAAGCTGTATCCGTAATCATCCATCTTCCTGATATTTCCCTTGCTGAAATATCCCCTGTCCAAGATAAATCCTATGTTCTTATAACCATATCCCTTTGCTTTTCCTAACGTGTACTCAAGCTGTGATATATCCGCTATACTGCCAAGGTATGTCTCATAGAAAAGCGGCTTTGCATTCTTCGTATCATACGCGATCGAATAATTGAATACCGGTGACCCTACATCAACCTTAGGATTTCCAAACTCCACCATATCTATGTTGCCGGCTTCGCTGTTCTTGTTTGTGGAATCATAAGAAATATATATCTTCTCACGGTGGTCATGTGTAGAATTCCAATCATTCAGGAAACCGATGCTCTCTTCGCCAGACATGCTGCACAGAAAATCAGATACCTTTGAATCACTGTAGATATGCATGGACTCTGTAAACAAAGGATGGCTGTACGCATACATCGGATAATACTGTCCAGCGTTATTCTCGCAAACGAGCGAATAAGCGGCAAGATCAAGGAACAATCCGAGTTCCCTTTCATCAAAGTATTTTCCGAGCAGTTCGGGAAGGTGATATTCATCAAACATCTTCTTTATGACAAGATGGGCTCCGATCTTTAAGCAGCTGCTCCTGTCAGGGTTATATTTCAATTCAGGCAGATCAACTTCCGGAAAATATGTCATAAAGTTTTGGTTCGGCACCATCATCTTCGGGTCTGTTTCCGAAATTTTTCCTATCGTCACACGTCTGGGAACATTGTATTTTTTCTCAGGATCATAGTCACGTCCTATCTCATAATTCACATAGACAGAACTCCCCTTTTTCTTGGTAGTGATCTTGCCTTTTACGTCCGGTATCTCAATGAAAAAATCAAGGTACATATATGGCTCCTCTCAGCTAATATTTGAGTGGTACTTTCTACTCATTATTGTACCATATATGTATGATTTTTTCAAGTGTTTTTTTAATAAAATGTAGATTTTATGCGGTTCTGAGCCACTTTTTACAATCGTAAATTTTCGAATATCTGATTGAGTGTCACTTACCTCAGGAAGTTATCGTATTATCATGTTCTATTGTAGAGAAAAGGAATTGAAGCAGCTTAATAAATATTACAATTCTGATACTTTTGAATGTATAGTCATATACGGTCGCAGGCGTGTCGGCAAAACCGCTCTCATAAACGAGTTCTGCAAGGACAAGCCTACCATATTCTTCTCAGCACTGAAAGCCACCATATCCGAAAACCTGGAAAGCCTTTCCAAAAGCATATATGAATACAGATTCCCGGACAAAGACGGCTCCGATGCACCGGTTTATCCAAGTTTTGATGCAGCAATGCAGGAAGTCACAACATTGGCGGAACACGAGAGGCTCATCCTTGTTATAGACGAATTCCCCTACCTGGCTAAAGCTGACGAATCCATACAATCACGGTTGCAGCATATCATTGACCACAAATGGCAAACCGGAAAACTGTTTCTGATACTCTGTGGTTCATCTATGAGTTTTATGGAAAATCAGGTTCTCGGTTATGAAAGTCCTATTTATGGCAGACGCACCGCACAGATAAAAGTAGAGCCTCTTAATTACCGTGAATTAAAGCAGTTCTACCCTAAATTATCCAACGAGGACCTCTCGCTTGTGTATGGTATCACCGGAGGTATTCCTCTGTATATAAATAAACTGAA
>JAEEKN010000283.1 GCA_016282435.1 Lachnospiraceae bacterium
AAGACGCGCTGAGCGTCACGCAGAAAGCGTTTGTTTTTGAAAACATAAAGGGCTCCCTTGTGTGCGTGTATTATCCCGACTATATGGACGGGATCAATGCCGCGGGATGGCATCTGCATTTTCTATCAGAAGACAAAAAATTGGGAGGACATGTATTTGATCTGAACCTAACGCAGGGGAATGCAGATTTCTGCAGGATCACGAGTGTAGAAGTTCGGATTCCTGATACGCCTGCATTCGATACATATGCTTTGGAAAGTGCTTCACATGAAGAGATAAAAAGCGTAGAGCAGGGAAAACATTGAAAAATATCCGTAATCTCATAGAAGTACGATAGTCATTATACTACCATTAGTAAATTTCTTGTTGACAAAACTAACGAATGGTAGTATAATGACTATCGTACGAAAGTGAGGTAGAATAATGAACAGAAAAGAAGAGATAATCTATGCTGCCTTAGAACTTGCTTCCGAATATGGGCTTAAATCTGTGTCTTTGTCGCAAATAGCAGAAAAAGTTGGAATAAGGAAGCCGTCTCTATACAATCATTTTAAGTCCAAAGAAGAACTTGTGAACAGCATGTATACATTTCTTAGAAAAAAGGCACAAATGGATGTCGGAATCACATCAGGGCCTGACACATTTCCGGAAGATAAAAGTCTTGGCGAGATATTGACAGGCAGCATATCGGTATACTTTAGTTTTCTCTCGAATGTGGATATGATGAAATTCCTTAAGGTTCTCTATTCAGAGCGTAGCATATCGTCTGTCGCGGCTCAGATCATGCTGGATGAGACTGACAGGATGATATCGGCGACTAAGAATCTTTTTTATGCACTTGTCGTACACGGAAAGATGAAGAATGAGAATGTAGATATAGCAGCTCTTTCCTATGCCATGACAGTTCACTCTTTCGTCGACAGACAGATGGATATGATCACGGCAGGACTCAGTGATGCAATTGCGAAATCAGAACTCCCGAAAGAAATTAGAGAATACATACATTGGTTCTGTGAATGGATGGAGGTACAATAATGGATAGAAAGTTGATCAACCTGGCCGGTCTGACCGGTATCATAGCATTGATAAGCTATACAATGGCAGTGATCATCGCCCCTTCTGCATTTCCGGGGTATGACTGGATGGCACAGGCAGTAAGTGATCTTTCGGCAGAAACAGCTCCATCGAGGCTTCTGTGGAATCAGCTGTCTGCAGCGTACAATGTTTGCAGTCCGGTATGTGTGATGTGTATCTCGATCTTCGTATCAGATAAAAAGACCGGTACAAAACTGTTTCGGTTAGGTATTTATCTGTTTACTATAATGAACTGGATATCGGCGATAGGGTACAGAATGTTTTCGCTCTCGGACAGTGGAAAAGAGATAGGTACATTTCAGGAAAAAATGCATATCGTAATCACGATTGTTGTTGTTCTGCTTTCCATAGCATCACTTATCATACTGATCGTATCCGGATTTAAGAAGAACGGTATGAAGAATATTGCCATTTGGGCGGCTGTTGCACTTGGCATGATGTTTGTGGGAGCTATAGGAAAAAATGTGGTTTCGCCTGATTACTTTGGGATTGTGGAACGCTTTAGCGTTTTTGCTGCCGTGGGTTTTAATGCGGTGCTTGGATTGTATCTGTTCAACGGATTCGAATAATGAAATAACTCAGGAAATATATGATAAACTGGGTTCTTTTGACGATGATTCAGATAATGAAGAGCTGATCAGGACCGGTGAAACGACTTATTCTTTTGCAAATACGATGTATGGTACTCTGGGGACTGAGAGATTAGTTTGGAACGAAGAAGCGAACGAAACGATGGAAAAGGCTGAAAAGAAAAACAACTTAAAAAAATAATTTTTGAGAAAAAGATATGGAAAGAGGATTATTATATCTTATAGGCAGTGAGGCCTACTGGATGACTCTGTTGTCAAAGTGGCAGTTGTATAAGCGATGGGTCCTACCGTGTGGATTTTTACCGGCTAAAGTGGAGGTTGATGGACTGTTCGTAAGAACAGCCCTTTGTCTTGGAGGTTAAATGAAACAAAAGCGCAGTATGAAAAGAGTCTGCATGACTTGACTGAGAAGATGGGGATGTGAGAAAAATGATTCTATATATTAATGTTTGTGTACGTGATGATTCAAGAACAAGGAGACTGGGCGAGGCTCTTCTTAGACGATTAGGTGGAGATGTTGTAAGAGTCAACATCGGTGATATGAAATTTGATATTACCGATCAAGCCTTTCTTAAGCAAAGGGACTATTTGATAGCTAAGGGGATGTTTGATGATGACAGCTTCAAACTTGCCAGGCAGTTTGCGGAAGCGGATACCATAGTCGTCGCAGCTCCATACTGGGATTTGTCATTCCCGGCTGCCCTGAAACAGTACATAGAAAAAATCAATGTGCTCGGCATAACATTTGAGTATACTGCTGAAGGTTACCCTGTGGGATTGTGTAAGGCTGACAAATTATATTATGTAATGACTGCCGGTGGGGATTATGTACCTGAAGAGTTTGGATTTGGTTATATCAAGGCACTGGCTGAGAATTTTTATGGAATCAAGGATGTTAAGCTTATCAAAGCGACAGGGCTTGACCTATACGGAAATGATCCGGAGAAGATAATGGAAGAAGCTGTTAGTAATGTACCTTGAACATTACTGAACAGTACGTTGTTTTATAAAATTTGTTCTTGATTTAAAGTATATTATGTAGTAATATTGAATAAACGAATTGTTCTGAAAGAAGAATTGACATGATTATAGGAGAAAGAGTATTACAACTTGTTCATGACAGAGGGATGACTCAAAAAGAGTTCTCTGAGAAGACAGGTATACCACAGAGTACAATGAGCAGTTGGAAGGGAAAAAAGCAAAACCCTTCTATTGATAAGCTGAAAGTAATCTGTGACACACTACAAGTGGATCCTTATTACTTAATATCCGGATCCGAGAGTAATGAAACATTGAACAATGATTATTTAACAGTATACCGAAAAGACGAAGAATATGAACTTTTAATAGAATACAGGAGAATGGACAGGGATTGCAGAAACCGCCTCCTGGGATATATTTATGCATTAAATGAAAAATTGAAAAATGAAATGAAAAAATAAAAGTTGGTTTTTTTGTCTTGTGATTCGACAATCAGAAGTATTCATATATACGATATTCTCGACGGAAAAAGAAAGGTATAATTGAGGGTGACTGATGATGACAAGAGGAAGAATATATCTGTTTGACAGTAAAGGAATTTGCTATAGATCAAATCAGTATTTGAGTGATATGTATCTGGAATTACCATATGGTCATGGCAATGACATTATTACTGCGTTTATAAGAAGAAAACTACGCAACCAATATGATTTATTGAAGTATACAAAAATTGCCTATGAAAAGTGGTTTGATTATGAGATTGATGATGAAGATAAATTAATTTCCCGTTATGAATGGGCTGATAAAATATTGATCACTGGAATAGCAGATGACTATACGTATATTCTTAACTGTTCTGGAAAGAGCAGTATAATTTGTGTCGACGAAAATGATATAATAATTGACAAGGATGAAATGATAGTGCTGAATTTTGAAAAGGTCGTTATGAAAATACGCCGAGGCAGGGGAAGAACGCAGGTTAGTTTTATCGATGACGAGATTGGCATATGCGTTAACGCATTGGATTTTTACAATAGAATGTATATAGGCCAGTATAATGAAATTGATTGGAGATTACGGATGAGGATGATTTCATCAGAAAATTACAGAGAAGGAGAGTATGCACGCCGGAAACTGTACGAGGCAGTCAGAAGTATTATCATGAAGGACACCGGTATAGCAGAATACAATCTTGATGCGTCCTTGGGAATTTGGAGTGACCAGACTGACGACAGAGCAAAGTCGTCTTATGATATACAACAAATAATGAGATACAAAGAGGCTTATTGTAGATTCCCTAAGGGAGGAAATACTGTTAATTTTACAAAACCATTAATTAAAGGTTCATTATCAGAGATAGGATGTGATTGTATACAGGAGGATGAGCATGTGATTGAGACTGTTAATATAAATAGCGAACATGCCGGAATAATGGATGATGCACTGTATATATATTCGCTTTTGTACAGTCACAATATTAAGAGGATTTTCGAATACTTTACGGATAATCCTGTGGCAAGGGAAATAGTTGAGATTATAGATAAGATGTACAAAGGAATAAAACAGGAAAAAGATTACATAAACAAGATAAATAAAGTGAGAAAAAAGCTTATCTTTGCAGGTGCAATCACTGTAGAATACTATGATGGGAGGATATGGTAGTATGAATGAAGCAGATTCTTTTAGAGGAGTATCCGGGAGTGGGTCTGGTAAGAAAACCAAGAAGGTTAATGTATTTGATCAGACTCCCCGTCAAATCAGATGTGCTGAAAAGACACATGATTATCTC
>JAEEKN010000284.1 GCA_016282435.1 Lachnospiraceae bacterium
ATATTCGGAGGCTACCATAAAGAACATCGCTGCAATCTTAGAGAAGAAGCAGAAGGAATTCGGAGCACCCATATATCTTCTTTCAGATGAGCCTTACAGAGAGCTTGCGTTTGACGGAGTAGAGGTACCTTACCTTACAAAATATTATAACAATACCATCGTCGGTTACTCATTCAGCAAGTCGCTCTCCCTTCCCGGAGACCGTATCGGATATCTTGTGATCCCGGATGAGGCTGAAGATAGTGAGAACATCATCTCGGCAGCAGGTGTGGCTACACGTATATTAGGATTTGTAAATGCGCCTTCGCTGGCACAGCTTTTTGTATCAAAGTGTCTCGATGCAAAGGTGGATGTTGAGATATATAACAGGAACAGAGAACTTCTGTATAACGCTCTTCGCGAGTATGGGTATGAGTGTGTAAAACCCGAGGGAGCCTTTTATCTGTTCGTAAAAGCATTGGAGGCAGATGATAAGGCCTTTGTGGCAAAGGCTAAGGAGCATCGCTTACTCATCGTACCCGGTTCGACCTTCGGATGCGCAGGATATGTAAGGATCGCATACTGCGTAGACTACGAAATGATCAAGAGGTCATTGCCTGAATTTAAGAAATTGGCTGAAGAGTATAAATAAATGTGACTATAGATCATCACCTTGTCACAATTGGAGGATGCAGATGTACGACAAGAGATTAAGACCTGACGAAAAGCCGGTATTCCCGAAACGATGCGTTATTACCGGCGGAATGCCTTACGGGAATAAGGAGCTGCATTTCGGGCATGTAGGCGGAATGTTTGTCCATGCGGATATTTTTGCCAGGTTTATGCGTGACAGGATAGGAAAGGAGAATGTTATTTTTGTATCCGGAACCGACTGTTACGGCTCCCCTGCTCTTGAGAGTTACAGAAAGCTTAAGGAAAGCGGATATACCGAATCTATAAAAGATTATGTAAAGTCAAATCATGAAAAGCAGAATAAAACTTTAGGCAGATACAGGATCAGTCTTGATTATTTTGGGGCATCGGCATTAGGAGAAGCCGGCGAGATACATAACAGGACTTCTGCTGATATATTTAATACACTGTATGAGAAGGGTGCGCTGGAGAAACTATCCACGCCGCAGTTCTATGATGAGGAACTGAAAGTTTTCTTAAACGGGCGTCAGGTGGTCGGAAAATGTCCCATCGAGGGATGTACCAGTGAAAAGGCATATGCTGACGAGTGTTCTTTGGGGCACCAGTACATGCCGAGCGAGCTGATCGATCCCGTGAGTGTTCTCTCGGGGAAGAAACCGGTATTCGTTAATGTTACAAACTGGTATTACAAGCTTGAAGATGATATCGACTACTTAAAGGAATGCATTAAGGACTTACGTGCAAATTCCAACAGACGTAAATATGAGATGGTCATTATTGATGAATTCCTCAATAAGCCGTCGGTACATATACCTAAGAAATATCTTGAGGGGATCGATCAGGAAGCACTGCTGGATAAATTCCCCGAGCATGAGCTTATAAATGAAGAGAAGAGGAAATCCCTTCTGTGCGTCTTTAAAACTCTTGATGACAGAGATGCGGCAAGAAAAGTAATGGAAGAGGCAGGTGTTCATTATACTGCCGGCAAAACACTGGTTCCGTTCAGACTTTCGGGTAATGTCGAGTGGGGTGTTCCGGTGCCTGAAAAGGAAGGAGAGAAAGACCTTACTTTCTGGGTATGGCCCGAATCCTTATGGGCTCCCATTTCATTTACCAAAGCTTACCTTAAGTCAACAGGAAGGGATGAAGGTGAATGGCAGAAGTGGTGGAATGATGATGAAGCCCTGGTTTATCAGTTTATAGGCGAGGATAATATCTATTTCTATTCCATCGCCGAGATGGGCATGTTCCATGCTCTCGGGAATATTAAGCCGCCTCATATCATTCCCAACAGGCATATATTGTTTATGGATACGAAGGCCAGCAGCAGTTCGGCCATCAAGCCTCCCATGGCGGATGAGCTTCTTGACCACTATTCGGTGGACCAGCTTCGTATGCATTTTATGAGCCTGGGACTTTCCAATAAGAGTACCGGTTTTAAGCCTCAGGTGTACATGCCCGAAGAAGAACGCGAGGGCGTGGATATGGTTGTAAAAGAGGGTAACCTCCTGACAAACGTATACAACAGGCTGATCAGATCGTGCTTCTATTCGACACAGGCTTCCTTTAACGGGATATTACCTGAAGGAGAAGTGTCAGAAAAGATAAAGAGCCTTGCGGCAAAAAATGTGGAAGAGTATGAAAGACACATGTACAACCATGATTTCCACAGAATATCATATACTCTCGATGAGTACATCAGAGAAGTAAACAAGTATTGGGCTGCTACCAGCAGGGAAGCCGATAAGAATGATGATATTGAGCTAAAGAAGCAGCTGCTTGTAGACACATGGTATTCCTGCAAGGTAATGGCCGTACTGTTCCATCCGATAGCTCCGGACGGGTGCGAAATGTTTAGGGAATATATGAATCTCGATGAAAAGCTGTGGAGCTGGGATTATATTTTGGATCCCTTGACCGCATACATTCCGGATCTTGCGGCACATAAGTTAAAGTTCTTAGAGCCCAGAGTTGACTTTTTTAAGAAGCCTGAATGGCAGTTTGATAAAGAATCATAAGTAGGAGACTGTTATGGGATTTAAAGATAATCTGCGAAAAATAGCCCCATATATCCCGGGCGAGCAGCCTAAGGATGTAAGTAAGGTCATAAAACTGAATACAAACGAGAACCCTTATCCGGCAGCACCCGGCGCAGAGGAGATCGCATGCAACTTAAGAGACGAGAAGATGCGTCTCTATCCGCCCACAGATGCGGGAAAGCTCTCTAAAGCTATCGCAAAGTATTACGGTGTGCCCGAGAAAAATACCTTTGTCGGCGTAGGCTCGGATGATGTACTGGCTACAGCCTTTATCGCCTGCTTTAATTCGGATAAGCCGATACTTTTCCCGGATGTCACATATTCCTTCTACGATGTGTGGGCCGAGCTTTATAAGATACCTTATAAGACAGTTCCGTTAGATGACGATTTTAAGATCGTAAAGGAGGACTATCTTCAGGAGAACGGCGGCATCGTGATAGCCAATCCCAATGCGCCCACATCTGTTAATCTGCCTTTAAAAGATGTTGAGTTCATCATAAAGAATAACCCGGACAGCGTAGTGATAGTGGACGAGGCATATGTGGATTTCGGCGGAGAGAGCGCTATACCGCTTCTTGAGAAATACGACAATCTCATGGTAGTACAGACATTTTCCAAGTCACGTTCCATGGCCGGAATGAGGATAGGATATGCATTTGCTTCGGACGCGATCATACAGGCTATGAACGATGTTAAGTTCTCAATCAACTCCTATACCATGAATTACCCCGCTGTAGAGATGGGCGTAGCTGCTATAGATGACGAGGAGTATTATAAGGCTACCATTGCCAAGATAGTAAAGACCCGTGAGAAGGCTAAAGAGGAACTTAAGAAGCTTGGTTTTAAGGTTCTTGATTCCAAAACAAATTTTTTATTTATTTCGCATGAAAGGGTTAAGGCTTTAAAGCTTTTTGCCGATTTAAAGAATAGGGGTATTTTCGTCCGTCATTGGGAAAAACCCCGTATTGACAATTATCTGAGAGTAACTGTCGGAACCGATGCTCAGATGAAAAAACTGTATGAGGCGCTTCGGGAGATTCTTGAAGGGTGAGTCGTCGTTTTTGATTGAGTTGCCGGCGTCATTCGGGTTGCCGGTGTCATTCTGAACGAAGTGAAGATTCTTAAGATCCTTTGGGCTACAGCCCTCAGGATGACAGAGAAAGAGGTACTCGGGACGACTGGAGAATGCAGTCCTTAGGGTGACAGAGAATGTGATCCTCGGGTTGACAGGAAATGCGGGCCTCAGGATGACCGGGGATGTGGTTCTTAGGTTGACAGTAAAAAAGAAAAGTGGGATATCCTTGGAAAATAAGATAAATTATCAGAAGGAATTGGAAAAGGAAACAAAGAAATGGTCGGAGCTGGGAGTATGCCCGACCATACTTTTGCATTGTTGCTGTGCTCCCTGCGCTAGTTATTGCATGGAGTACCTGAGTCAATTTGCTGGGCTTACGGCGTTTTACTATAATCCGAACATTACCGATGAGAATGAATACAGGCACAGAGTATCCGAGCTAAAACGTCTGATAGACGAGATGATGAGAGAGAAAACGGGTGCGGATACGAAAATGGATGGTATCGGCGGGAATGAAACCGGGCTTAGTGCCGGTATGCTTCCTGGGAACAGGATAGATTTCATGGAAGGGGAATATGTGCCCGAAAGGTTCTATGAGATCGCAAAGGGACTCGAGAATGAACCCGAATGTGGAAGACGCTGTATTCTTTGTTATGAACTGCGGCTTCGTAAAACCGCCGAGGAAGCGGCAAAGGGCGGGTATGACTATTTTACCACAACGCTTACCATAAGTCCTTTAAAGGATGCCCAGGTGCTGAACCATTTGGGGCAGAAGCTTGCCGCGGAATACGGTGTAAAATATCTTCCGTCGGACTTTAAGAAAAACGGTGGATACAAAAGATCAATCGAGTTATCAAAGAAGTACAATCTATATAGACAGAACTTCTGCGGATGTGAGTTTTCCCGCAGGTAATCAAGCATATTCCTGCAGGTAGCGAAGATGGGTTTTTATATGTGCGTGTACTTTGGCTGCCCGTACAGGAGAGTAATTTTTAGGAGAACCGATGGAAAAGACCATTAGAGAACTTCAGGAAGTACGGGAACATCTTATCTTAAGTCCGTTTGCCGCATTCAGTGATGAATCGAAGGGGCGCAGTATCGAAGAGCCGCAGTGCGATATCCGTACCTGCTTCCAGCGTGACCGGGACAGGATCATTCACTCAAAGGCTTTTAGGAGACTGAACGGCAAAACCCAGGTATTCCTTACTCCGCAGGGCGATCATTACAGGACCAGGATGACGCATACCTTGGAGGTGGCCCAGATAGCGCGGACCATAGCAAAGGCATTGAGACTGAATGAAGATCTGACAGAAGCGATAGCCCTGGGGCACGATCTGGGGCACACTCCTTTCGGACATGCGGGAGAGCGGGCTTTGAACAGTGTTTGTCCCGGAGGATTTGAACACCATCTGCAGAGTATCAGGATAGTCGAATTCCTCGAAGTAAAAAACGGAAAGACGATGAACCTGACCGAAGAGGTAAAGGATGGGATACTGAATCATCAGACTGAGGGATGTCCCAACACTTTGGAAGGAAAGATAGTACGGTTATCGGATAAGATAGCTTATGTCAATCATGATATAGATGATGCTACACGCGGACATATTATAGAAGAAAGTGATATACCGTCCAAATACACGAATGTACTGGGCCATTCGCTGAGCCAGAGATTAAATACCATGATCCACAACATAGTGTCGAACAGCGAAGGCAAAAATGATATCATAATGTCCGAAGATGTGTATAATGCAATGCAGGATTTAAGAGGATTCATGTTCCAAAACGTATACACCAATCCAAAAGCAAAGGGACAGGAGAAAAAAGCGGAGAAGATGCTCATCGATATGTATGAGTATTATCTTGAGCATATGGAAGCCATACCCGAAGAACACAGGTATGCAAAAGAAGGCAAAGAAAGAGCTGTCGCTGACTATATCGCAGGAATGACCGACAGATATGCGGTCATGAAGTACAACGAACTCATGGTCCCGACCGGCTGGCAGGTATATTAAACGTCGTTACTGCGAAGCAGTAACGACAGTCGGTATGCGCGACGCCTGGCGCATACCAATGAAAAAAAATCGAAACGCAGTGGAAGGAGGAGCGCAATGGCTTACAGTGAAGAAATCCTTGAACAGGTGCGCTCTTCCAATGATATTGTGGATGTGGTGTCCACTTATGTTCAGCTCAAACGCCGCGGCGCGAATTATGTGGGGCTCTGCCCGTTTCATAATGAAAAAACAGGTTCATTTTCGGTGAACGCCAACATGCAGATATTCAAGTGCTTCGGATGCGGTGTTGGCGGAAATGTTTTTACATTTATAGAAAAAATCGAAAACCTGAGCTTCTATGAGTCCGTGGAGTTCTTGGCAGACAGGGCAAATATCACTCTTCCCAAACAGGATTTTGACAAAAAGTATGACGGAAGAAGGAGCCTCAAGGAGACTATAGCGAAGATTAACAAAGATGCTGCGATATATTATTATCAGATGCTCCGGAGACCCGAGGGAAAGCGTGCGTATGAGTACTTAAGAAACCGCGGGCTGTCGGATGAGACGATAAACAATTTCGGCCTGGGATTTTCCGGAGTATATTCCGACGGCCTGTATAAGTACCTGAAGAAAAAGGGATACTCGGATGAGGACCTGAGAGTCAGCGGCCTGTTTAATTTCAGTGAAAAAGGAGTCCACGACAAGTTCTGGGACAGGGTTATTTTCCCCATCATGGATTACAGGTCAAGAGTAGTAGCATTTGGCGGCAGGATCATGGGGAAGGCCGAGAATACGGCTAAGTACCTCAATTCTCCGGAGACTGAACTTTTTATAAAAAGCGAGCATATATACGGAATCCAGCTGGCGAAGAAAACCAAAGAAAAATTCTTCCTGCTGTGTGAGGGATATATGGATGTCATAGCACTTCACCAGGCGGGATTTAATAATGCGGTGGCATCACTCGGGACTTCGCTCACCGAACGCCAGGCGAGGAAGATAAAGGGCTACACCGAGAATGTGGTGATAACCTATGATAATGACGGTGCAGGCAAAAAAGCGGCTCTCCGTGCCATCCCGATACTGAAGAATGCGGGACTCACTGTCAAGATTCTGAACATGCAGCCCTATAAGGATCCCGATGAATTTATGTTGAACCTTGGGGCCGTTGAATACAGGAAGAGAATAGAACAGGCACAGAACGGATTTGATTTTGAGGCGGGTATTCTGGAAGAAAGCCATAATTTAAAGGATCCCGATTCGAAGACGCAGTTCGACCACCGCATAGCTGAAGCTATAGCAAAGATAGACGATCCGTTTGCAAGGCATAATCATATCCGTGCGGCGGCTGAAAAATACGATATAGAAGAAAATGAACTGAAGCGGCAGGTAAACGAGATAGGACTTGCCATAAAAATCCGCGAAGAGAACGAAGCGGAAAAGGAACAGCAGAAAAAGACCAGGGAGCGCAGGCCGGAAGCAGCAAAGGCTGTGGCGGAGTATACTTTGATCAACACGATAGTTCAGGACAAAGAAGCATTCCTGGCAGTAAAAGAGATTGTAAAACCTTCTGATTTTAAGGATGATATGGAAAGAAGGTTATACGAATATATTATTCAGGATTACGAAAAGACCGGATCGGCAGTAGGGGCCAGAATAGTTGAAAAATTTGATGACGCCGAGGAGCGCAAAAGAGTGGCGGACATACTGATGACATCCGGGGATTTCGAAGATACAAGCGAGGACGAAAGGAGGAAAGCATTTGCTGATTTTGTGATGGATCTGAAAAAGGACGCTTTGGAGCGTGAGATCGAGGATGCGATGGCGCAAAAGGATGGAGAACGGCTCAAAACCCTTCTCGAAGAAGAAAACGGCCTCGAAAAGCTACGCGGAAAGCTGAACGGTATCAGGTTGTCACGGCAATGCTAACACTGATGGAACAGCAAAAGTTTCATGAGAAGCTCAAAGACTTATTGAGCTTGGCTAAGAAGAAGAAAAATGTACTCGATTACCAGGAAGTTAACGATTTCTTTGGTGATATGGAACTGACGGAGGATCAGCTAGGTCATATTTATGATTTCCTCGATAATAACGGCGTTGATCTCTGGAAAGAGGGCGATGCGGATGACGATACCGATTTACTCGAGCCGCCGGAGGACATATACGAGAACGCCGAGGATATTGATTTTGAAAATATCGATCTTTCGGTTCCCGAGGGTGTGAGTATCGAGGATCCCGTCAGAATGTATCTGAAGGAAATCGGTAAGGTTCAGCTGCTGAGTGCCGATGAAGAGGTGGAACTTGCCAAGGTTATAGATATCGGTACCGAAGCAAAGAGTAAATGCCAGGACCTCGAGAAGAAGATCAGGAAGGAAAGTCCCGATGCGAGGGCAGAACTTCAGAAGAAGCTCGAGACATTGAAAAAAGAGAGTCAGGATAAGATCGATGCCGGTGAGCAGGCAAAGAAGAGACTGGCTGAAGCAAATTTACGTCTCGTTGTATCTATCGCTAAAAGATATGTCGGCAGAGGAATGCAGTTCCTGGATCTGATCCAGGAGGGTAATCTCGGACTTATCAAGGCAGTGGAAAAATTTGACCACAACAAAGGATATAAGTTCAGTACCTACGCTACATGGTGGATCAGACAGGCTATCACCAGAGCTATAGCGGATCAGGCACGTACCATCAGAATTCCTGTTCATATGGTTGAGACCATCAACAGACTGATGAGGACACAGCGTACACTTCTTCAGGAACTTGGACGTGAGCCCAGCGTGGAGGAAGTAGCCAAGGAAATGAACCTGCCCGTTGAGCGTGTGGCAGAAATTCAGAAGATTTCACAGGAGCCCGTTTCTCTTGAGACTCCTATCGGTGAGGAGGAGGACAGCCACCTCGGTGACTTTATCCAGGATGATAATGTTCCCATGCCTGCCGATGCTGCTACATATACGCTTCTTCGTGAACAGCTGGGAGTTGTTCTGGAGACTCTGACCGAAAGAGAGAAGAAGGTACTGAAGCTCAGATACGGTCTGGATGACGGAAAGCCGAGGACTCTGGAAGAGGTCGGCAAGGAATTTAATGTCACACGAGAGCGTATCAGACAGATAGAGGCAAAGGCTTTACGAAAGCTCAGACATCCTTCGAGAAGCAGGAAACTTAAGGATTTCCTGGAGCAGTAATGAGTTTCAGGGATAGGATAAAGCTTTCGGAACGTCTTATGAATTCATGTGAGATGGTCACTCCGGGGTTGAGGATAGCCGATATCGGATGCGATCATGCACATACTTCGATATGGCTGATAAAAAACGGTGTGGCTTCCAGTGCTCTGGCTATGGATGTGCGAACGGGACCTTTGGAAAAAGCCCGGGAGAATATCCGGATGTACGGGCTTGAAGACCGGATTGAGCTTCGGCTCTCAAACGGCCTACAGGAGCTTCACGAGAATGAGGCTGAATCGATAATCATAGCCGGTATGGGCGGAATGCTGACCGTACAGATTTTAACAGAAGGTTTATCAAAGGCTGTGGCTGCTAAGGAGCTGATCCTTCAGCCACAGTCCGATATAGGACTGGTACGGAGTTTTTTGAGAAAAAACGGCTTTTGTATCGTCTGTGAAAAAATGTGCCGGGAGTATGGGAAGTTTTATAATTCCATGAAAGCGGTGCCGGCGATACCCGGTGACATTCCGAAGAACAATGATGACCGCTTGGAAATAAAAATCGCGTCCTGTGATAACCGCGTAGGAAACCGGGACGCCGGAGTTTTTGATGGGCGGTATTCGGACCGGGATTTACTGCAGGAAGTGTTTGACGAATTTGGGGAGATATTATTACGGAGTAAGGATCGGGTATTAAAGGATCTGCTGGGGGATCTGGTAAGAAAAAACGAGAGGAATCTTCTGGGTATACAGAATTCTTCCAGTGCCGAGGCACGGGAGAAGATGCAGGTTTTACTGCATGAGAAGGAGATTATGGAAATCGCGGTTTCGTTTTACGACAAAATAAATGTATGAAGGGAGAAGATGCATGGGGAATTGCAAAGTTACTGTTAACGGGGTTACGGTGGAGTACGAGAAAGGTGCTTCTTTCTCGGAAGTTGTGGAAGACTACAGAGGAAAAGTAAAAGGTGATATCATTCTGGTCTTTTCCAACGGTAAGCTTAAAGAACTTGGAAAAAGAATAGAAGAAGATTGTACGGTGAGCTTTGTGACTACTGCAGACAAGATAGGTTCGGAGACCTATTGCCGCGGTCTGATCCTTCTGACACTCAAAGCTTTTGAAAATGTCCTAGGACCTGAGAAGAGCAAGAAGATTACCGTAGAACATACTTTGGGCAGAGCTATTTACTGCGATTATGAGGGTGATGTACCGCTCGATGCAGCGCTTTTGTCAAAAGTAAATGCTGAGATGAGAGCTCTGGTGGATGAGAATCTTCCTATTATAAAGCATACCGATTCGACTGCAAAGGTTGCGAAGATGTTTAAAGAACTCGGAATGTTTGACAAAGAGAAGCTTTTTAAGTACAGAAGTGCATCTACTACGAATTATTATGAGCTGGACGGATATTGTGATTATTATTACGGATACATGCCGGCGTATACAGGCATCCTAAAATATTTTGATCTTAAGACCTATTCGGATGGATTCCTGATAATGACTCCCGATCCTTCGGAACCTGACAAGGTATGTGAGGCCGAAGACCGTCCTCTGCTTTTCAAGACTCAGCATGAGGCCAACGAGTGGGGCAAGATCATGGGTCTGGAGTGCGTAGGTGATCTGAATGAGCAGATATGTAACGGCAGTATCGAGGATATGCTTCTGGTTCAGGAGGCTATGCAGGAGAAACGTATCGGTGATATCGCTCAGCAGATAAAGGACAGGAAGGGCGTAAAGTTTGTCATGATAGCAGGTCCTTCATCTTCGGGAAAGACGACTTTCTCACACAGACTTTCGGTTCAGCTTCGTACATTAGGGTTCAAGCCTCATCCCGTGGCTTTGGATAATTATTTTAAGAATCGTGAGGATACTCCGAAGGACGAGAACGGAAATTACAATTTTGAGTGTCTGGAAGCTATGGATGTGGAAGGCTTTAATAAGGATATGTTGGCGCTGCTCAACGGCGAGACCGTAGAGATGCCGACTTTTAACTTTAAGTCAGGCAAGCGTGAGTATAAGGGCAATACCTTAAAACTTGAGAAGGGTGACATTCTGGTTCTGGAAGGCATTCATTGTCTGAATGATGCTTTGTCGTACTCGCTTCCGAAGGAGAGTAAGTTCCGGATTTACATCAGTGCCCTGACTCAGCTCAATATCGATGAGCACAACAGGATCCCTACCACTACCACACGTCTTATCAGGCGTATAGTGAGGGATGCGAGGACCAGAGGTACTTCAGCAAAGGGTACCATAGCTATGTGGTATTCTGTTCGCCGCGGCGAGGAGGAGAATATCTTCCCGTTCCAGGAGCAGGCCGACTGCATGTTCAATTCTGCGCTTGTGTATGAGCTGGCAGTATTAAAGCAGTATGTTGAACCCCTGCTTTTTGGTATCGGAGAGGATGAGCCGGAGTATCAGGAGGCCAATAAACTGCTGAAGTTCCTGAAGTATTTCCTGGGAATTTCGAGCGAAGGGCTTCCACATAATTCCATTGTTCGTGAGTTTATCGGTGGAAGTGTGTTCCCGGTATAATAAAACAGATGCGAAGCATCGTTTTGTTACCAAGGAAACACAGAAGGCGTTTTCGGGGTGACATTTATCAAAAATGTATTTACAGCAGCACGGATGGTCGCGGCGATAAGCTGAGGAAAGTCCGGGCTTCATAGGGCAGGATGCCGGATAACGTCCGGTGGAGGTGACTCCCAGGAAAGTGCAACAGAAATGATACCGCCCGGGTTATCCGGGTAAGGGTGGAATGGCGGTGTAAGAGACCACCGGTCTTCCGGTAACGGAAGGCGCTGTGTAAACCCCATCTGAAGCAAGACCAGATAGAAGACCATACGGCGGCCCGTCGTGTTCTCGGGTAGGTTGCGTTCCGGTTCGGGAACGGATCGGAGGAGCTGTCCGGTAACGGGCAGTCAAGATAGATGACCATCTATTACATAA
>JAEEKN010000285.1 GCA_016282435.1 Lachnospiraceae bacterium
ACCTGTATAAAGGTTTAATGTTTGGGGTACGGCTTCCCATATAGCATAAAGAGTAATATTATTTTCGTATGTATATACAGAAGGAGTGGCAGATACATTCGGTTCTTTTCCGTCCTTCTCTGTGGTCCACCCTACAAATTTATACCCTTCTACTGTAAACCCACATTCCGCAGGTTTCCATGTTTCACCAAAATATACTGTTGTTTTGTTTGTTTTTCCTTTTATTTTTGTATCGGGTAGCTTTGCATTAGTTTTATTCTTATAATTTACAGTAAATTCGTTAGCCTTCCAAACAGCTGTCAAAGTTATATTACCTTTTACTTTACTCAAATTATTAATCTTACTTCCATCAGTTCGGTACCAGCCATCAAATTTATAGTTTTTCTTTGTAATACCACTTGAAGTTGGCAGCGAAGGACGCTCTCCCCCATATACATATTCTTTAAACCCATCTCCCCATATTTGCTGCATTTTCTCGGATAAAATACCGCCCTCACAATTAAGCGTTACTGTAATTTTATCACCCTCTTTTGCCCATACGGCATAGAGTATCTGGTCGCCGGTAAATGTCGCATTTTGTCCATCAAAGTATATCACATCTTTACTTCCCGCCGATGTGGTCCAGCCTGCAAACACATAGCCATCACGCTTAAACTTATTCCTTTGAAGTGTTACTTCTATATTATTTTTTACATCCTGTGTTATATCTTTCTCTTCGGATCCCGTATAGTTAGACTTAAAGGTTACCTTAAAAGACTTGGCAGTCCACTTTGCATATACATCCTTTTTACCGGTGGAACCCTGCGGTATATAATATATAGTGTTTTCGTTTACCACCTTGCTTTCGACAGCGTTCTTGAAGTTAGCATCATAGTACCAGCCGGTAAACTCGTAACCTTTCATCTCCGGAATTACAAGTTCCTTTTCATTTTGTGATGTATACCCATCCTCCGGTACAGGTGCTGCTCCATTAGGATGATACGTGATAGTGTAAAGTGCAGATAAATCTACTATAGCATACACATCACTTTCATCGATGGTTGCTTTATCAGTTTTTTCAGCTATCCAAACAATATAACTATCTGCAAAACTTTTAGCGTTATTGGGATTTGAAGTTATGACAACATATGTCTTGGGATCTTTTTTCTTCGGTCCGACGACTTTTGCTGTCACGCCTTCAGACAATCCCTGAATTACGGCCTTTAATTTTATCTTTTCAGGATTGGGAATCTCAAATTTTAATTCTTGCCCCAACCTAAAATTTTCTTCAATAGTGTAAGGTTCCACTGTTATCGTGAAGCTTTCGTTCACCCCTGAATCTTCCATAGAATAGGCTGTCACCGTAACCGTCCCGCGCTTTAATGCCTTTATGGATATATATTCCCCGTCGGTAGTCTTCGTTTTGTTAAGCGATACTACTCCATCTGTACTAACCTTCCATTCGACGGCCTTATTTACAGCTGTAGAAGGTGAAACAACTGCTTTTACATTAATCGATGAATTTTTAGGGTCAAGCAACAACAGCGTAGTATCCCCTATTTTTTTGCCATCTGTATTTTGGATTTCCAATCCGGTAACTCTCTGAACGGTTATGGTGTTATCATTAGGCTGTTCACCCCTATTTTCCGTTCCTGGATCCGTATTCGGATTTGAAGGTACAGATACTTCCTGAGTGACCACTTCACTGAGTATCCTGCCCGGTTCCACTGCCACAGCTTTTACCGTGATATCTTGAGTCAAGACAAATGTAGCTACTCCCAGTCCCCATTTAGCACCGGCTAATGTAAAATCACCATCACCAGTGGTATAATATATCTCTATACCGGAAGTATCAGCACCTGAACCAGCACTGCTAACAGGCGTTATCATCACCATTCTGACACCGTTGCTAACATTTGTAGTTATAACAGGTTTCGAAGAAGCAGCAGGTGTAGTAACTTCTCCCAGGTCTACAATATTGCTTTGAGCGGTATTTGCTGTTTCAACAAAACGTACCTTGACAGCGATTTTACTGTTTGCATCTGCTACAAAAGCATTTTCTGTTGTAAAAGCTTCGCCATCAAGACTATATTCCAAAGTCCTTCCCTCTGCATTTGATATAGCAGAAAGGTTTACCCTTACAATGTAGCTCTTTTTATCTTCCGACACATCAAAAATATATTTAGTTGCATCTGTCAGGACAGGATCCTCTGAACTTTTCCCGACCGTAAGCGTACCGATACTGTCATCAGTAATCCTCACTCTTGGATCCGAAGATACAGCATATATTAGATATGTTCCGACTTCCTTTACAGTTTCTGCCACAGCCGCATTGCTAATAGCCCTTCCATTTCCATCTTTTATCTGCTTAAAGCTGAAGGATATTTTCTCGTCATTCATAGCAGAGACAAGTAGTGCTTCTATAGCGGTATTTTTATCCTCATCATCTGTTATGGCTTTGAGGGTAACTACAGGTACCTGATCCTTACCTGTATATGTAAGCGTCGACGCTGTAGCCATTATATCCTGCGAATAATAGGAATATCTAACGATAATAGTAGCACTAACAGGATTGCTTGTACTAATGTTAGAGTTTCCGGCAAAGCGTACATATGCTGTAACAGTTGTTCCTAATTGCACTTTTATAGTGTTTTCAGATGAGTAATCTACACCGTTAAAGCTGAATTCCAGAGTTTTTCCTTCAGTGTTTGCTATCAGTGAAGTGTCAGCGGTTACTATGTATTCATCACCATTTCCTGACGGTTCATAATTAAGTCTTAACCTGTTTTGGGGATCCTCCACAGGCTGCTTACTAACATTTAATGTTCCGTATACTCCAGGGAGCAGAGCGACTTCATCATCTGTTGTTGAGAGATAGATATTGTAAGTACCCGCACCAGTTATAGCAGATCCTGTAGCTACTGTACCTTCCTGAACAGCCACTCCATCTCCGTCATGTGTCTGAAAGAAACTATATTGCAGTTTTCCTGAATTTTCAGCACTTAAAAGCCATGCTGAAACAGATGTTTTTCTTTCATCATTTGCCTGGTCTGCAGCTGTGGCTTTAATGGTCGGAACCTGAGGTGTTCCATCATAAACGAGCGGTTCGCCGCTACATGAAGCAACTATGTCCCTGGGGGTATAACACTTCCCGTTTACATTGAATGGTTCCGTTACTACTTTGTTACTAAGATTGTGTGCTCCGTCCCTGCAAACAATCTGTAAAACATATATTCCGTCCCCTACATTATCCAAATTAAAATACTCACAATATTCATATTCAGTATTAATCAAAGTTGGACTAAAATCTATTTTTTCAGGACTATTATTCTCATTTTTCTCAATAATATCATACGCTGTAGTATCATCATAACCATTAGAATTATATGGTGTAAGTACTGCGAAGAAAGTATATTCTTCCCATGAAGGCACAGCCTCGTTTACACCTATCTTAATCTCGAATTCCGGCCCTAAAGGATCGGAAGTTTTCTCCACTTCCGATACGGATGCGATATTTAAAGCCTTAAAATCTGCTACAGCATAGACTACAGCAGGATTGTATACATCATCCCCCGAATAGTTTGCCTTAATCGCTATCTCATCCTTACTTTTTGCAGCATCAGGAATCAAATATGAATATGTGTAATTTGGATCCAGATCCATATCAGCCTGCAGTGTGTTCCAAGTCATGTTTTGGGAATTAGCTATCCTATGTTCGTCATTGTAAGTTATATCGTCTAAAGAATACTCCAATGTAATTGTACCCGTAGGTGAAGCCTTCCCATCTACTCCTTCAACACAAGCATAAGTTTTAGCATACCCTCCGGGTATAGCTTCGGTATATTCAATTCCGAAAAAGGCATCGCTTTTTTCATTTGCATATACCCTTGTAATGTCTGTCCCCAGCATTTGAGGCATGGGTGTAGCAGGAAATGCCAGTATAATAGCCAGCATAACCGCAAGCTTCTGTAAAACCCGTTGAATTTTTGTTCCCTTACTCATATCCCTCTCCATTCTGCCGAATCTTTCAGCTGTGTTTTTGAAACAAAAACTGTTACATGTTCATGTTACTACTTTTTTCTTGCTTTTTCAATAAAAATGTGAAAAGCCGTCGCTACATCAAATAGCGACGGCTCTTATGATTAAGTATCTTTTTCACAGCATAATCCCATTTATCACTGCGCGAACCCGGTGGTGGTGATAGAGCTCCTCGTTCGGTCTCATGTTATGCATATATGCGACCGCAAATTTATCGGTGGGATCTGCCTCTACCCATATACCGGTTCCTCCGGTCCATCCGAAATTACCCAGATGTCCGTTATGTCCGTACTTCTGTGTGAGAAGTGTACGGAATCCAAGTCCGTATCCGTAGCCTGCCAGATAATCGTTTTTAAAATCTGCCATCTGTACAGGTCCCAGCTGGTTTTCATGAAGCATAGCCACAGTGCCGCTTCCAAGGAACTTTCTGCCTTTGTATGTACCGCCGTTTGCCAGCATCTGCATAAAAACAGCAAAGTCATGAGCACTGATAAGAAGGTTGGGACGTGCTCCGGCAGGTGCTGCTTCAGGATCCATTGATGTGAAGTATGTTGTCGGTTCAAACTTACCCGGAGCTTTTTTCTCATAATTTGTAACAATCCGGTCTTTATTCCAGGGACGGGCAAATGTATCGGCATCCTTTAATTCCAAAGGATCGATCAAGCGGTCCTTAAACACCTCTCTTAAGGGTTTTCCTTCAAATGTCTCGACCAGGACACCTGTTATTTCTGAGCCGAATCCGTACTGCCAGTGCGAACCGGGTTCAAACATGACCGGAACATTTGCCATAGCTCGTACTTCTTCCTGTATGGTGGTCGGTCCTTTTTTGAGCAGCTCTGCCATCTGCCTGCTCATTGCACCCAAAGTGGGTGTTGACGGATCCACAGCCGGTACCATACAATAAGGCAATCCGCACATCATGGCTACGGCATCCCTGATGGTTATAGGTTTTTCCAGAGGAGCGGTAGTAATCTCTCCGTTTGGCTGTACTATATATTTCTGCGTGTTTTTCCATTCTGGCAGATAGTAATACAGCGGGTCGCTGAAAAGGAATTTTCCTTCTTCGTATATCATGCCCAGAATGGCATATGTGAATAGTTTTGTCGTTGAAGCCTGGCTGAACATACTGTGGATATCGACTTTCTTCCCTGATTCGATATCGGCATATCCTGCTTCCCCATGATAAATAAGTTCATCCCCCTGCATCACCGCTACCGCACAACCGGGATTTGTCCCCTGTTCTACAAAGCTTTTCAGCAGATTATCCATTTTTGTAAAGTCCCTCATCATTATCCTCCTCTTTTTTAGAAAAATCAAGTTTAGACAAAATAGCATGGATATTTTGTCTAAATGCACTTTAAAAACACCGTTTTAGACAAAATACACCATGAATTTTGTCTAAACTTGTGATTAATTAGCCGAAGGAGCCGTGTATAAACAATGTCATTATATAAAAAAACAGTGCTCAAGTCAAGAATTTACCAGCTTTGAGCACTGTATTATTTACTGTGTTTATGGTGTTTCATTTACCATATTGTTTATCTTCTGTAGCTTTTGTATTTATCCCTGTCAGGCTGCCTGCTATGATCACACAGGACATCACTGCTGCCACAATCTTCTTTACTACTGTCATACTCGTTCTTTAAAAGCCTATTCTTTTTACACCCATACTTAGTGCAACATAAATCCTAGTCTTAGTAAAGAAAAATGTTAGTCGTTTTTGTTTCTTCAGAAATGCAAAAGGCACGCCTTACGTGGTGTGCCTTTTTTTCGTAGATTTACCGTTTTTCTTCAGTTCTTCCTTGTTCTTATACAATTTTTCGTCTGCTTGTTTCATGCATTCTGCAAATGTTCCTTTGGCTCCGGAGAATTCTTCGTATCCGATTCCGATCGACAGGATATACGGTCTGTTCTCGTCCTCGCACTTCGATACGACTTTTTCCCTGATCTCCACCAAAAGGTTCTGCATCTCGGTATCTGTCACGGGATGGGCTATCAGTACGAACTCGTCTCCGCCGTACCTGCCGAGGAATATCGGCATATTTTTGTCCCTGACGGAATCGATCAGCGCCTGTGACAGGATGACAAGTGCCCTGTCGCCTTCTGCATGTCCGAATGTATCGTTGATCATTTTAAAATCATTGATATCCATCATCACGGCGTAGGTCTTCCTGCCTTCTATCCTTAGGTTGCTCTCCTGATTTATATAGCTTTCAAACTGTCCCCTGTTGTTCAGCCTCGTGAGAGGATCTGTGGATATCTGTACATCTATCGACTGGATAAAGAACTCTATCATGAATATGGTGCTGCAGAAGCAGAACACCGGAAGCTCCGGCATCAGCAGTACCTGGATCAAACCGCCGACTACGGTCAGTATCGGGAAAAATCCTATGTAGAGATGCTTCTTTCTTTCCACATGGTTCTCGGTGTTTTTAGCCTTCTTAATAGTGTATACGATAATGGCCGCAAGATATATCAGCGGAACGAAGATCAGAAACAGATCGAACATCCCGGTCGATTTCATGTTTTCATCGATCAACAGATCTGAATCAACTATAAATGTGATGATGAGAATAAGTATCGAGATACAGAACGGGGATGCCAACGGTATCCTGACCCTCATTTCATTCCTGTTCGGTACCTGTTCCACAGCCATGACGTATCTGAGCCATGAATAGATGATGGTCGTCATGATGGAAAAATTCGCCAGGTTCGTAGCAAGCGCCGATATACGGTTTGCCGGTATCACACCTGAATCCACCGCTACCCACACAGCATCCGAGATAAAATACAGCAAAAAGGCAATAAGAGCCTGATCATATTTCAGCTGTTTTTCCTGCCTGTCCAGACTCTTGTGGTCATGGATAAGCATCAGCCCGAATATGATAGCTCCGACTATATTTGATGATGCATAGTAGATAAAATAATCATACATTATCAAATATCTCCTTTTTCTCCCAGGTATTCTATAAGCAGTTTTTCCATGTCTTCGTATATGATGGGTTTTGCCAGATAATCGGTAAAGCCCTGCTCCAGATACATTTCCTTGGCTCCGGATATCGCATCTGCCGTAAGAGCTATGACAGGCGTATTTTCCGCCAGTTTTTCCTCTCTCATGACTTTCAGAGTCTCTATACCCGACATACCGGGCATCATCTGGTCGAGAAGGATCACATCGTATTTGTTTGCCTTCAATAATTCGAGGCATTCCGCTCCGGATATCGCGGTAGTAATATTTATCTTGCTCTTCTTTAACAGGAATTTTACGACTTTAAGGTTCATGTCGTTATCATCTACGACGAGTATCTTCGCATTGGGCGCCAGGAGATGGGGAACATATTCTTTTTCTTCTTTTCTGGCTTTTTCGAGGCGTTTTGTGTAGTCACCCATGGGTGTATCGTCCGCTACCTTCTGGACTACTTTTATGGTGAATACAGAACCCTTGCCGTATTCGCTCTCAACTTCTATGCTTCCTTCCATCATCTGGGCGAGCTGTCTGGAGATGCTGAGCCCGAGTCCCGTTCCTTCAATAGTCCTGTTCCTGGTCTCATCCAGTCGCTGGAACGAATCAAACAGTCTCTCCTTGTCCTCGGGTTTGATGCCTATACCGGTATCTTCCACTATGGTTTTCAGCTCCGAAGTGACTCTGTCGAAGGAGATATAAATGTGTATGCTTCCTTTTTCGGTATATTTTACAGCATTGTTTATGATGTTGAGGAGTATCTGACGGATACGTATCTCATCTCCGTTAAAGACTGAAGGAATGTTTTCGTCGACTTTCATCACGAATTCGAGTTTTTTATCTTCAGCCTTTTTCTCCGTCATGTTGACGATGTCGTTGATAACCGATGAGAATTCGTAGTTTACAGGTACGAGTTCCATCTTTCCGGTCTCTATCTTGCTCAAATCCAGGATATCGTTGATGATGGAGAGCAGTGTGGCTCCCGCACTTTTGATATCCGATGCGTATCTTTTTATCTTCTCGTCTTCCGATTCACGCAGTATCATCTCATCGAGTCCGATGATGGCGTTCATAGGTGTTCTGATCTCATGGGACATGTTGGCCAGGAAATTACTCTTCGCCTTGCTCGCCTGTTCCGCGATACGTGCTTCTTCTTTTATGCGTTCATTCTCTACCGCCTGTGTCCAGTAGAATATCTCTTTTACGCTTCTGTTCGTGATACTGATATAGAGCATGTATCCGAGTATGGAGAAGGTGGTTACGTTCATGATGTCCGACTTTACTGCCATTCCGCTTTTTATGTTTACGCTGAAGGCCAGATAAACCACTGCGCACAGCAATATCAGAAGTCCCATTCTGTAGGGTTTGTCATTTACCACTACAGGAAGGAGTACAAGGAACACCACAAAACTCGTGGATGGCATACTTACGTTACCGGGCTCCAGGCTCAGCACCATACCGAAGGCCAGGACCACCAGTATCATGGAATAGCAGAATATGTATGCTGCGACACCTTTTATCTCTTTTTTAAGCAGTCTGTACACGCAGAGCGTCAGGCCGCCTACGACCAGGATCCAGTATGCGAGCAGATTGTCCTCGGAGCGGACGAAAAGGGTTACGATGATAAATACTATTCCGAGAAGAAATACTCCGATATTGCATTTTGATACCAGCTTGACATTTCTTTCCATGATCATCGGAACTACATTTTCGAATTCTTCTTTTTCCAGCCCGCAGTACAGGAACAGGTTTTTGTTGATAAAGCTTTGTTTCTTCATTTTAATCCTTTATATTGTAATAACATTTACAAAATGATGAATATCAGCAGCATGATGATATCCGCGATAAGTCCTATGGAGAGCAGTGCGGATATGAATCCGGCTACTCTTAGTGAGGGCTTTATGTATTCCGTGCCTATGGCCGCGGTGACGATGGCATATATGAGGTATAGGATGCCCAGAAGCATGAATCCTTTTGATGCCGATACGATATCCTGTCCGCTGAGGGTCATGTGCATGGCTATCGATATGACGAAATAGATACAGATCACACCTCTTACTATGCCCCATTTACGCAGTCTGAATATGCCTGTCCAAAATCCCGAAAATGCCGCCCACCAGATGGATACGATCGGAATCTTGTGCTTCGGTCTGTTCTCAATGCTTTTTTTGGTAAGTTCAAATACATCAGGCGTGAGGAATCTGATCATGAGGATCATGAACACGGATCCGAATATCATGGGTGCCATACCGGTGATAACGCTTCCGAGCTGATGCCAGAGGCTGTCCGGGTTCATCTGGTAGCTGACATATCCGAGTATTCCGTCCTGTTTATAGGCTACGGGACGAAGAAGCTCGACATCCGTCACGGTGAATCCGAAGATTTTGCACCCGATCCAGTGAGCTCCCTCATGAAAAGGCGTTCCCACAACAGCTGTGAACAGTATGGCGCCGCTGCCCATGGATTTTATCATCTGGCTCGTCACCACTATCTCCAGTCTTTCGAGGATGAATCCGAATACGACGAACACTCCGATAGTACAGGCTGCTGCCACGAAAAATCTTTTTATTATATCCCAGGCCGCATTTCTTAATGTTTTCATGTTGTACTCCGATTATTATATTGTTTAACACTATTGTTTTAAATTTCATATTAGTTTATTTTTCCGATAAAATCAAGTATTTTTTATTTTGAAGCGGGCTTCACAGGTGGTTTTCCCGTTTATCACACAAAAAAAGAGCCTGCCGTAATGACAGACTCAAGAGGGGATAATTTCAAAATACTGTTACATCGTACTTCTTTATTCTTCTCATATTTGCAAGAACCACGGGTATTATGATAGCTATATTGCAGAATACCGTGCCCAAGATTCCCATCACTGACGGACGGATAAAGTAAAGTCCCTGCTCCCAGAGGATCTCGTTCAGTACCTTTATCGTGACGAAACACAGGATTGCGCCAAATACCAGCGCTAT